>CAMRBT010000228.1 GCA_947040475.1 uncultured Brevinema sp. | reverse complement strand
TTGTGAAAAACGATACCAACTATTATTAAAAAACTTAAAAAACAATCTATAAATATAAAAAACACCATACTTATGCTATGGTGTTTTTTTTTATTACTAGTATTGTATCTATACACTATACAAACACACGCCGTATGCATATTATAAGCTGACGCATGTACGAAGAGCGAATGCTCGCCATACGCATGTATTATGAGAATTGAGTGAGTGGAGATAATACGGTGGCGATATGATTGTAACAAAAAGGATTGCTTGCTAAGATAGAGGGCTTTTCTAAAGAAAAAGAATCGCTATTGATATTAGTCATGATACCGCCAGCTTCTTTGACTAGTAAATATCCTCCGGCAATATCCCATGGAGATAATCTAAAATACATCGCAGCTTCCATTCTGCCCATTGCGACATAAGCTAATGCTAATGCTGCTGAGCCAGGATTGCGTACGGACTGGAACATCTTAACTAAGCTATGAAATTGTTCTTTGTATTCTTCTTTGTATGTTCCTAAAGTTAAGTAGGATTGTTTGAGTTCTTGACAAGTGCTGACGGTGATTTTTTTACCATTTAAAAAAGCTCCTTGCCCCTTGACAGCGTGGAAACACTCATCCAAAATAGGATTGCACACGACAGCCACAACGATCTCATCTTTGTACGATAATGCCAAACTATACGCCACAAAAGCAATCCCTCTGATATAATTAATCGTCCCGTCTATAGGGTCTATGATCCATTTGAAATCTGATGCTATTGTAGAATTAAGACCATCCTCTTCACCCAAAACTAAATGATCTGGATATTTGGACAAAATATACTCTCGAGTAATTTTTTCTATTTTTTTATCAAATTCTGTTACAGGATCACTTTCGCTTTTCCATTCAACATTTTTGTTATTACTAATCTCAACAAAACCTTCTTTAAAAATTTTAGCACTTATATCTGTTATTGTTAAAGCTGTCTCTAAATATTCTTGATAATTCATATTAAACTCTCCTAAGTATTTATTATAGGATATTTTTCAAATCCTATCAAGATATAGTACATGCGTCAGCTACTATTTATATAATTTCTTCTATTATATAAATAATACGCCATTCATTTGTTTTATTAGTATATATCTGAGTATTTTATAATATAGAAACACAAAAAAAATAGCGAGCAAACATATGATAGAAAAAATGAAAACATTCTTTTTTGATTTTTATTTAACAGGAATTATTATTTTAAATGTATGTGTTACCGTTCTTGAGACAGAGCCATCTTATATACAATACTATGACACTTTTACTATATTAGATCATGTTATTTTTGGGTCTTTTGCCTTAGAATATGTTTTTCGAGTTGCTATATCTATTAAAACCAAAACAAAATATATTTTCACTCGTGTAGGAATTGTAGATTTGATCGCTATTTCTCCTATATTTTTTCCCCAAGAATGGGTAGAAAATGTTGGGCTTTTAAAATTAATCAAACTCCTACGTATTCTTAAGATATTCAGACTCTCTAAATATCTTAAGACATTCCAGATTTTAGTAAGAGTTTTCACTAAAAACATGGAATTATTAGTCTTGAGTGCCTTAATGAGTTTTATCGTTTTATTATTAGCTTCTATTCTCATGTTTAATGTAGAAAACGCTCTACAACCCGAGGAATTTCCTAGTATATCTGCTACTATGTGGTGGGCGATCTCCACGTTTACCACGATAGGCTATGGAGATGTATATCCTATGACGACTTTGGGTAAACTGATTTCCGCATCTATTGCCTTATTTGGAATTGCTATCTTTGCTATCCCTACAGGTATTATTAGTGCTGGATTTATTCAAGAATATCACGATACAAAATACATCAAAAATAAACGTTCCAAATAAATAATATATAATTAAATAACTAGCAAACAAGCTCTTATACTTACGACTGGAATCTCAACGAAGTTCGTTAATTAATTTATTACAATATTTAATGAAAAACTAAATGTGAAAATCACTTTTAAATAATCTTTATAATTTTCTTTTATAGACTTAAGTTAGTATCTTATATTTGAACCATATTAAAATATTAAATATAAGAGGCTATCTGTGAAAAAATATAAAAAATTAATAATCTTTCTTGTTCTATTTAGTATTGGGTTATTTATCATTTCAAAAACAGGGATAGCTGATCAACTAAGCATAGAAAATATCCCAAAACTCAAAGAACAATTTTTAGCCTTAGGGTTGCTTGCCTATTTTAGTTATTTTTTTCTATATGCGATACTATGCTTATTCTTTCTTCCTGTGTTCCCTACTACAATTTTAGGAAGTCTTTTATTCGGTCCTTTATTAGCCACGATCTTAGTGGTATGTGCCTCTTCTGTAGGACTTGCGATGGGGTTTTTAATAGCTCGTTATACCTTTAGAGATTTCTTACTTGACAAATTTGGCTCATCTCGTTCTTTCAAAAAAATCGATAGAGGAGTCAAGGAACAAGGCTGGCGTATTTTAATGATAACAAGATTAATTCCTTTTCCTTTTAGTTTGCAAAATT
>CAMRBT010000227.1 GCA_947040475.1 uncultured Brevinema sp. | reverse complement strand
AACTAGATTAAAAGTTGGATCTGTATTAAAATAAAACAGAATCATCTGACAGAATCATCTGACAGAATTATCTGTTAAAGAACTTACAAAGATTTGCTAAGAAAATAATATCTATCAATACAAAGCAGATACAAATTTATTGTTAAATTCTACATACTGCATTATGATACAGCCAAATTGTAGATAGTTACGAAATAAAATAATCAAAAAGGATTTGTTTATGATGAAATTCGATAAAGAAAATTTAGAGATTTATAAAGAAAAAACGAAAGTCTTTCTAGTAACATCTTTCAAAAAAACGAAAGTCTTTTCACTAGAATTTTCTAAAAATGCTAAAGCCTTTGTTATCAAATGGACTAAAGCTCAAACATGGTCAGATTATTTTATTCCTGAAAATCCTGCAGAACATCCTCGTTTAGTTCGATTTTTATTTTTGACATTAACTGTTGTATTAATAGCTATTGGTCTTATTTTTATTATATCCTTTACCGTAGTGCGTATTGCAATTCCTACTGTGAGAGTGCCTTCTGTTTCTAAAATAGATATCACCGAAGCGATCGCTATTCTTCAATCAAACAATTTAAAAACAAGATTTGAAATTGCTTATGATGAATCTCATCCAAAATACCAAGTGATTAAACAACACCCTGCTCCAGGATCTTCTGTACGTGAAGGCAGAGAAGTAAATCTCATTATTAGTTTAGGCGAAGATCAATACATTGTTCCTGAACTATGCCAATTAAGCAGAGAAGAGGCTATCACACTCTTAGATAGTAAGCGTATTCCTTATAGTATCCAAGTCATCCCTGTAGGAGATGATGAGTTAAACAAAGTTGTTGCCATGAATCACCCTATTGGAGCTATTGTCCCAAGAGATAATATCTTAGCCATAACTATTACCGATGCTATCTTAAAAAATCAATATAAAATGGATGATTTTATCAGACAACCTTTAGAATTTGCAGCTAATACTTTATTTAATAACAGAATAAATCCTATTATCATTACTACAAATATTGATACCTTAGCAGATGATGGAATAGTCCTTGAGCAAAGTGTTGTTGTAGACGATATATTAATGAAAAATACTAGCGTTATTTTAACAGTAGGTCTTTATGCTTACAATCAAGGCGATAGAGAAAAAATGAACTGGCATGTCTTTAATTTTACTATTCCTAGAGTAGAAGGGTATCAAAGACAAGTTATTATTACTAACGAAGATGGAACTTTAGAAGATGCCTCTATTGGAGAACACCAAACAGCTAAATATTATACTGCCGTCTTAGAAGATGAATTAGGCAGAACTCGTACTATCTACGAAAGAGAAGGTGCTGAAGGGTCTTCATTTATACGTATTTTCAAAGCATTCGGAAAAGCAAAAGTCTATGTATACGCTAACGATGAAGTCATAGGAAGTAAGAGTTATGGTCAATAAAAGCATACAGCTTTTACCCTCTATTTTTGCTGCCGATGTGGGCAAAATGGAATCTGAAATAGAAAAAATAAAAAGCAACAATATTCAGATGATTCATTATGATGTCATGGACAATCATTTTGTGCCAAATATTTCTTTTGGTCCTTTATTCATTCAACAAATGATAAATGCTACCCCTAATATTAAAGCTGATATTCATTTGATGATTGATTTACCAGGACACTGGGAAATGTACTTAGATTTAAATCCTGTTGCTTTAACGATCCACCTCGAAGCTGGTGATCCAGCATTGGTTAAATCAATATTACAAAAAATAAGATCCAAGAATATTCTTGCAGGATTGTCTATTAAGCCCAAAACACCTGTATCTGCCATCAAAGAATTTTTAGGGGAATTTGATCTCTTATTAATCATGAGCGTAGAACCTGGATTTTCTTTTCAATCTTTTATCCCTGAATCAATTGCTAAGATCGAAGAGGCTCGAGCTTTATGTGGAAATGATATTATCATTGAAGCTGATGGTGGTATTTCACAAAAAAACATGCTAGAATTAAAAAAAGCAGGATTGGATTGGTTTGTCATGGGTGGTGGTTTTTTCAAGGAAGAGAACATATCCTCCGTCCACGAATCCCTACTATCTTAGTAAAAATTCAGAAATAATCAAGAATACTATTGACAAAACGGTGATAATATTTTATAATATGTTTCACTTGTTGTATGAGGGCGTTTAGCTCAGTTGGTCTAGAGCATCTGCTTTACACGCAGAGGGTCGTAGGTTCAATTCCTACAACGCCCAATAAAAACTCCAAATTTGTTATTATGACAATTTGGAGTTTTTTTGTACTTGCTTTTTATAAATTAGTATTCTATAATATTATATTAATACACTGGGGATCTTCGTGAATACAACAAAAACATTGCAAAACTGCAAAAGCATTAGAGAGTTTGCTTACTCTACCATAAAAAAAAATATTTTAAATTTAAGCTACGCTCCTAATCAAAAAATTACAGAAGTAGAATTAGTAGAGACTTTAAAAATTGGCAAAACTCCTATTAGAGAAGCTTTAATTTTACTTGCTAAAGAGGGATTGATTATTA
>CAMRBT010000226.1 GCA_947040475.1 uncultured Brevinema sp. | reverse complement strand
ACACGAAAATCACCATCAAATGCTAACAATGATTTGACCATAGTCCCCAAATATCCTTCTTCCGAAGCATAATCACTAAGATTTATCCCTGTTAGAACGATTTCTTTATAGCCCGCTTCCAGTAATAATTGAAATGCTTTACGAATTTTGTGAGGAGATTGACTACGGCTACGCCCTCGAGCAAAGGGGATTTTACAAAAAGAGCAAAATTTATCACAACCATCTTGAATTTTTAAAAAAGCTCTTGTTCTTTCAAATCCTGAAACTTCAGGAAATTCTGTATCATCTTGCCCATCGACTAGTTTTTGCCCTAAATCCAAAAGAGGTAGGTATTCATGCATATTAAATTTTTGTTCATTTCTTAAAATAAGATCTATATAGTTTTCTTCTGCTAATTCCATTCCATCTGTAGTGGCATAACATCCTGTCGCGATTACTTTTTTGCCTTGATTCTTGGCTCTACGCATATATTTACGACCTTTATCGTCAGCTTTTGCCGTCACAGTACAGGTGTTTACAATAACAATATCTGCGTCTTCTTGATTCTCACAAATTATATGTCCTTTTTCTTTGAGATTAGCTACAATAGCATCTCCTTCAAAGGCATTTAATTTACACCCCATATTAATCATGTGTATTTTTTGTGATTTATTTTCTATCATATAAGAACCTTAATGTAAATTATTTAGTATTTCTTGAACAAGACTTTTTGCTTCAAATCCAAAATCGAGTAGTAAGCCTTCCCTGGTATCTGTACTTGGAAATTGATCGCCAACATTTTTAATTAATAAAGAAGTATTCTTATCTATTTTATTTTGCAAATATTCCCCAATACCACCAGTAGCAACGCCTTCTTCTAATAGAACAATATTCTTTTTTGTATTGAGATAATCAATCACAGAATCATTAATAGGTTTTGCAAATCGCAAATGATAAATAGCATAATTTTTCTGATGATTTTTTAATAATGTTTGTGTCATTAAAGCCTCTTCTAACAAAGATCCAAAAATCACAATAACACCATCATCACCCTCTACCAGCTCTACCCCTTGCCCTAAGATAAGATCTTTTGGAGCTTGATCCCAAATTGGTGCTATATCTTTGGGGTAACGAATGACTACTGGTTTTTTCCAAATGAGAGCCTGTTGTAACATTAGTTGTAATTCAAATTCTGTTAAGGGACTCATAATAATCATCTTAGGAATAACACGAAGATAGGCAATATCAAAAACACCTTGATGAGTTTTACCATCACCAGGCACCAATCCCGATCTATCCAAACAAAAAATCACAGGATATTCTGCAATAGCAACATCATGTAATACTTGATCGAAAGCTCTTTGTAAAAACGTTGAATAGATAGCTACAATAGGTTTTTTACCTTGTATCGCCAGCCCTGTCGCACAAGTAACAGCATGTTGTTCGGCAATACCAACATCAATAAAACGATTACTAAATTTTTTAGAATAATTGAGAAGCCCTGTCCCTTCACGCATCGCTGCAGTAAGAACAACAATATCTTTATCCTTTTCTGCCAAAGCACAGACAGCATCTCCAAAAACATTGGACCAAGATTTTCCTTTTTTAGGATTCAAAGGAATACTATCATCTTTAGCAGAAACACCATGATAATTAATAGGATCTTTGAGTGCATCTTCAGAGCCTCGTCCTTTTTGGGTAAGGATATGCAATAATAAAGTCGTTTTATGATTTTTCACTTCTTCAAAAAGAGTGATTAGTTGAGATAAATTGTGTCCATCAAAAGGTCCTAAATAACGAACTCCTAAATTTTCAAAAATATTTTGTCTACTAAAAAATCGTTTTTTTATAGATAATTTTATCGCAAATAACATCTCATGAATCCAACGACCAACAAGATTGTGAGATAAGACTCCCGACACTTCTCTTTTTAGAGATAAGTACATTTTATTAGTACGCAAAATATTTAGATGTTTTGCAATACCGCCTACATTTTCGGAGATAGACATTTTATTATCATTCAAAATAATTAATAAAGGCACTTCTCTCCAAGACGCATCATTCAAAGCCTCATAAACCATCCCACTAGTGAAAGACCCATCCCCAATAATGGCAACCGTTGCACTCTCATCTGCATTGATTTTTTTAGCCGTAGCTATTCCTACCCCTAAAGACACAGAGGTTGAACTATGCCCAGCATGAACAATATCATGTTCACTTTCTGCTGGTGAAGGATACCCAGACATACCATTTTTTTTACGCAGCGTTGGGAATTTATCTTTTCTTCCTGTAAGAATTTTATGCACATAAGACTGATGTCCCACATCCCAAATAAAAGCATCACTAGGAGAATCAAAAACATAATGCAAAGCAATGGTAAGTTCCACCACGCCCAAATTCGGTGCTAAATGTCCCCCTGTTTTGCTAACATTGTCAATAAGAAAAGTACGAATTTCTTCTGATAATAGAGACATTTCTGAAAGTGATAATTTTTTTAAGTCTGAAGGTGTATTCACCATAGATAATATTGATTTATTCATAGATTTTATTATAGCATGTTATTTTTTATTATTCAATAACAA
>CAMRBT010000225.1 GCA_947040475.1 uncultured Brevinema sp. | reverse complement strand
GGTGGGATTACTTTGTTTGGAGCTACAGCTCCATTTTTATTCTAAAATTTCTACACTTGGTATATTTGTAATATCAGCAATATTAGTACCATGTTTAAAAACTTCAAATTGACCCGTTTTTATATCTAACATTTTTACAAAATAATTAGAATTCATGGCTATTTGATTTGTAAAATCTACAAAATAAGGTATCCAATAATCAGTTCTTATTCCCATTAGATGTTGACTTACCCCCCAAGTTAGAGAGGGGATATTAAAAGCTCTTTTTGGAGGGTTTGTTACTAAATAATCTGGGATAGGATAAGAATTAGTAAAAGTATTAATAACTGCCCCATATGTATCAGCTAGAGAAAGAAAACGACTATCTACTTGCATTTTATCTTGTGTGGGATTAATGCTTTTATCCATAATAAAAACAGGAAGTTGATACCCTAATGAGGTATCATTAGAATAGTGATGGAGAGCCATTTTGTATATAGGTAGAGATTTAGGGGGAGCAATAGTTTCTATATATTCTTGAATAATACGTTCAGTGCCACCTTGTCGGAGAGTTCCATGATCGGTAGCAACAATGATTCTCGTACTGTCATATATCTTATTCTTTTTTAGAATATCAACCAAAAAATTTAAATCTTTCATATTATAGTTAGCCGTATGAGTGATTATGGTATTTATATCTTCAGGATTTTTGGCTTGATGTATATCTATAGGACTAGTAGGGTTTGTATAAGGATAATGCAATCCGTCATTAAAAATAAAATAAAATTGAGGTTTATTAGTTTCTTTAATGTGTACTAAAATAGAGTTATCAATCAAAAAACAAGCATACAGTACTAGTATATGCTTGTTTTATAAATTATTATAATGATTACTCACAAGAAGTAGTTCCTGTTCTTTGATTGATGGCACCTTCTTTTTGGAGTATATTAATCATCGTGGTGTTATTTCTTAGTAGTTCGCTTTAACTCGTCAATTCTTTTAGAAATTGCTGCAGATTTTTCTAAGGTTTTTCTTAGAGAAAGAGTTGATTGACTGTCAATATTACGTAACTCTTTATCTGTAAACTTATTTGCTATTTGCCAAAGTGCCAAAGTATTATTATTATTATGCATTGGGGTTTTCTCCTAGTAACTTCCATTTCGTAATTAATTTTACAAGATGAGTGAAAGTATATTTATTATTTTTATTAGTATCTGTGATATAAGTACCTACTACTTGATCACTTATTAACTCGCAGTAAATACCATAAAACATTTTACGAGAATGTGAATTTTGAATTGATCCTTCTAAGATATACATCGCTAAAAAATCCAATTCATTGAGCCAGCGATTTAAAATAGCATCATATTGAACTGCTATTTCCTTAAAATCTTCGCTATCAAGTTCATTATGTATCTTTAAGTCAATATCATTAATTTGGTCGTTATAAATTTTTTGTTCTTCTTTAAGCTGTTCTCTTAGTTTATGAAGATTGTCTTGACGCCATTGAGTTTTAATAAAATAATAAGTCCGCCATGCAATAAGAAACATTAAAAAAGTAAGAATATTAGTACTATTTATACAGACAGTAGAGACAAAAGAAGATACAGATGTCTTAAATTCACTAGAATTTTTATTTTTTTCAATTTCAGTATTATTCATAATAAAGACTAAATCGGTAGATTGCTCTTGTTTATTAATAACAATATGAGTGATAACCATAAAAAACACAAAAGACACCATAATAACCATAAAAATATTATTAACTAAAGATTTCATAAAAACCCCTATATATAAAGGATATTTTTATTATATCGGTTTTTTTAAAAAAATACAAGCCTCCAGCTTAAAGATAATAAAATAATACAAAAATTAACAGAACAAGAACAAAAAAAAGATAATTAAATTGTATACTACAATATGAAAACGATATAAATAAAAAGCAACAAATCAAAAAAAAACACTCATACTAATGCAAGTGGCAGTCACCCCTCGCACCCTAGCGTAGCATGGGTGTTTTTTTTGTGTTATATAAGAGCTCATCAAAAATAAAATAAATTTCTCTTGACAATTAATATTTAAAGTCGTATGATGAATATGAATTCACATTCATATTGGAGAAAATAATAATGCCTAAAGCTACTTTTTTTAATCTTAACCCAGAAAAACAGACCCACATTATCGATATAGCCATAGAAGAATTCAACACTTATGGCTATGACAAGGCTAGTGTGAGCCGTATTGTTAAAAGTGCTGGGATTGCTACAGGTAGTTTTTATCAATATTTTGTAAATCTCGAGGACGTCCTTCTACATATTATGGATAAGTTTGTAAAAATAAAGCTAGAATATTTCAAAAAAGAGCACAGTAGCATTATGGAGCAGGATTTAAAAAACATTACTTTTAGAGAGTATCTGGGGAAAAATTCTGTAATCACCCTAAAACTAAAAGCTCACTATCCAGCGATGTTTGCCCTTTGGGATAGAGTCTACGAAATTTCTGATAAGACTCTAATCGAAAAAATTTATTCAAACGCTAGTGTTGATGAAAGTGTGCAAAGTTTCACAGAGCTTTTTGGAGAAATCTAT
>CAMRBT010000224.1 GCA_947040475.1 uncultured Brevinema sp. | reverse complement strand
GGTAAAGAGACAATAGGGGTGCTGAAATCAATCACAAAAGAAAAAAGAGATACTAAAGGATGTATAAGGATAGTATATAAAATATTAGCCATGAAGGTCTCCTAATTTGTTAAGATAAAATTTTGCTATTTTTGAGCTGGCATCTCCAAAATTAGCAACTTCGTTCTTAGCAGTGCGAATATTAGAAAGAATAGTATCTTGATTGGTGTTAATTTCTTCTAAAATAGCTGTGATGTCAATATCGTCTTCTAAAGAAACCAGCTTCCCAATCTTAGGCATGAGAAGATCTTCCCAACTGGGAAAGTTAATGTCTAGTTTTTCAAGATTAGCACCTATATTTTTGGTATCAAATAAGATACACGGTTTTTCTGTGAGAAAAATAAAATCAAAGACCACTCCAGAATAACCAGAGATTAATAGATCTGCTTTTTTCATACTTTCAATATTAGAAACATTCTTATCTATAGAGAAATTAGGGTGGGTTTTATGTTTGGATATAAGGGAGTTAATGAGCATTGGCTCGTGTTTGTAACTTTGAGGGTGAGGGCGTAGAATAACATGATAATCCTGTTTGAGTAAAGTACCAATGAGATCTTTTTTATAATAATTAAGAAAATTATTATCACCCCAAGAGGGAGCTATTAAGATTGTTTTATGGCTCATATAATCTTGATTGGGATAATCAGAATATTCTTTGAGCATAATATCATAATAAGGAACACCAAGAGCGATTTTTTGTTTAACAGGGAAATTTCTCTCTTGTTCTAGGTGGGATAAGGTTTTTATTTGAAAATCACCACTACAGACAACACTATCAAAGCAGTCAAAGGAAAATTTTTGATAATAATGAATATCTACAGGAGCATGCATATAATTACTATAATGTTTTATATTTTTAGATTTTTTAAGGGCTAGAGTCCCTAATCCAGGTGTTGTAGTAATAAATAATTTAGCACTAATTTTTTTTAGAAATAAAGAGCCTAAGAAATCTAAACTTATTAAGAATCTACTAGTATTTGGGTAAGGATTTAATAATAGCTCATCCTTAGGATCTAGTGTTAAGTAAATAATATGGGTGTGTTTTGACAATTCTACTAGGAGAGGAATTTTTGTGTTTTTGTAGACATTTCCTTCTGAAAATAAAACAATAGCATTTGGATATTTTGCTATTGTTTTATTATAAAGAGAAGATACTTTTAAAAAGGAAAATATATTCATTAATCGTCTTTTTTGGTTTTATTTTTGATGGTGTAAAAAATCTTTTTACCGTAGAATGCTAGACCAGCACAGATTGCTACTAAAAAAGCGATTAATCCACTTCCTGAATTGGGATCTAAATAAGCGTGGGTTTGGTTTGCTGCGATGAATACAAATACTGCTAATAAACTTAAAAATTGCATAAAATGCTCCTATAATGTTTTTTTATTTCTATATTTTATATGAAAGATGTTAAAAAGTCAATACTTCATAAGGACAAACATTAGATGTTTGATTTTTTTTCGTAGAAAGATTTGATGACCTTATAAGTCATATATAATAATGGTAAAAACAGAGCTACACAAGCATAATAGTTCATCTCATATAGACGAATAGCAAGTGCTGGCTTGGATTTGGAGCTTAGTACATACATTAAAAAACTACCCAACACAACAAGAAAAGCAATAGTGAAAGCTACATATTTAGGAGAATGCTGGTGATTATCTTGATCTACTGAAATAGGAATACTCAAGTATTTAGCACAAGCATAAATGATAGAATCCACAGATGTTACAATTAATGTAAACATAGATAAAAATAATATAATAGCGGCAATATGTCCAAGATTTACATAATCAAAAATCATGGTATACATATCAAAATAATTATCAGCATTGAGAGGAAAGTTATTTTGTTGAGCTAGTATTTGAACAAGAGAGGAGTTTATGGTAAAGATAATAAAGGTTGGTAAAATCAAAGCTATATTAAACAGAAGAATAAAATCTTTAACAGCTCTGCCTTGCATAATAATATAGAAAAAATAGAAAGCTGGTAAGACAGTAACTATTTGTATCGTTGTAAATAGAATAGTCCAATCAGCGATAAATGGATTGTTGAATTGAAATTGAGCTTTAATAAAATCAGGATCAATAGACAATAATACAAATTCTTTAGCAACATATGTAATATAGGAAGCTCCATCATTGAGTAGAAATAATTTTGTAACAAAGATAAGCGTGTATATGAGTACAAATACTGCACAGAAATTAGCGAATTTTTTGATGTGTTGCAATCCTCCGGAGGCACTCCAAAAAACAGTCACTAAAAGGGCCAATACTAAAATCCAATTTTGATTAATCCCAGAAAACATATTAAGAATAAATTTTAATGGCAAAATATAAGAAGCCAAAGAAGCCATGATTCTTGTGGTAGAGAAGATTGCTAAAAAGATAAAAACACCTTTTAGAAGATGTTTGTGTTTAGGGGATAGATAAATGTCTTTGTATTTGGAAACAAAAATACAAACAATAATGGCGATAAATAAAATAGTATAATGTGACCAACCCCAATTGTACAAAGTCATTGCCGTTAAAAA
>CAMRBT010000223.1 GCA_947040475.1 uncultured Brevinema sp. | reverse complement strand
GAAGATGAGGGGTATGTGACAGATGATACAGAATATACTGAATAAACATAAAAATTCAGCTTTTTATTTATTAAAATGTAGCATAATCTTTTCTCTGATTTATACCCAAACTTATACCCAACAAGAAAGAATGATATATATTAAATCAGGTGACTTAAATGCTTATGTAGATATGTACAGAGGTAGTTTTAGTGTTTTTGATACAAGCCAATCCAACCTAGATTATGCCTCTCTTTTATTTGGTGGAACAACAGCACCATCTTCTTTTTTCAAATTATATGTAGATAATAAAGTACAAACATTAGACCAAATGAAAATAGTATATCCTTTAGGGGTAGCTATTGGATCTCAAATCGATGGGATCTTTCAAGCTGGTGATCAACAAGATATTCAAGTAGAATTTGTATTTTTTTCTATGGATCTCCTAGGCAATTCTGATAATAATACTATAGGTATTATTGCTCGGCTATCCAATACATCTTTGAGTAATACCAGAAAAATAGAAGCTCAATTTTCCTTAGATACAGATATTGGAGAAAGTAGAAGTGATCCTTTAGTGTATTTACCTACAGGAGAAAAGATAGTTAATTCTTTTATTTTTGGTAAAGGCAATATTCCTCCTTTTTTATTTTTTGGTAACAAAAATGTTGCTGAAAAAAGACCTCAGGGTGAAGGATTTTATCTCTATCCTTTTGTATCAGAAGCTGTACCATCTCGAATGGTGGTAGCGAATTGGCGTAGACTTAATGAAGAAAAATGGAATATACAAAATATAAATCCTTTTTTAGCTTATGATGATAAGAGTGGAAAAGATGCTGGTGTAACAATATGTTTTGGATCTTATCAATTAGCTCCCAACGAAGTCACTAATATTGGTATTGTGCTTTCTAAAGATTATAGTTCTTTATGGCCTGTTATTGATGAAAAAGTTATCACACAAGGCGTTTTTAACGAAAATAAATTTGCGATAGAAACTTTATTAACAGATCCCGATGTTCAAGAATTACCATTAGATATGGATAAATTCTTGGAAAGTAAATTTATTCAAGATACTTTATCTGATCCTGCACAAAAAGAAGCTCAAGAAAGAAGAATTCTCTATAGAAAAAAACTATTGGGATTGTGGGAAGAACCCAAAGATCCCAAGGCTCTTGAAGAAGAAAAGACAGAACCTGTAGAAGAGAAAAAAAATGTGGTTTCTAACGAAGAAATATGGAGCTATCTCTATAAAATCAATTGGGAATTAAAAAATTCAGAAGAAAATATCGAAAATATTTTGAAACAAAATGGAGAAAACACTTCTCAGGATTCTTCAAAGAACTCAGGAATTGTTAAAGATAATTTTTATTAAAATCATAGATAATAGCATGTGAAAAATCAATAAGAGAATATATTTATATTCTCTTATTTTTTTTATTGTTAAACCGATAAAAATAAAAAAGTATTAATTTTATTATGACATAAGCATAATAAAAAAGGGTTCAATCATGTCACATTCATTATTTGATTCTATCAAATCATTATATTATAAATTAAATATAGAAAATCTAGATATTCATAATGCTCAAAAAGACCTTAGTAATATTGTTTTATTAGGAAAAGAAAAAGCGAAATTAAGAATAATAACACATTTTCTTTCTGTGTTAGAGGCTTTAGTTCGCAATTATGAGTATGATGATGCACAGGCAATAGCAATAGTCAAGGATATTGTTAAAAAAGGATTGGAATTAATCATAGGTATGGTTGATGGAACAATATCTAATACTGATGGTGTATTTAAAATCGAAAAAATTGTGCAAAACTCTAAAGAGTTATTAATCAAAAAATTCGGTAATAAAAACTTGCTGAGTGATGAAAAATTATCAGTACAATTTGCTAATGATTTATTACAAGATGTGGGAACGGTAAAGGAGTTTTTTGTAAGTCCTATATTGGCTACATCAAACAAACAATACTACGAAACCGTTAAATATTATGTGCAAAAAATCTACGATAATAGCTCCTTTATGGGGATACAAGATTTATTAGAATTAACAATAAATGTTTCTAATTTTATTGATTTAGAATATGAAAACAACAGATTTTCAGCACTAGAATCTCATGCTGATTTTCTCCTTATATTAGA
Organism: uncultured Brevinema sp.; assembly: GCA_947040475.1. Taxonomy (GTDB): domain Bacteria; phylum Spirochaetota; class Brevinematia; order Brevinematales; family Brevinemataceae; genus Brevinema_A. Next base: position 458 of record CAMRBT010000223.1, on the reverse strand, counting down.
TTATTATGAAAAAACCGCACATACTATTTTAATATATAATAATAACATTCAAGAAATCACAAAATATTTTTCAGATAATAGCACCAAGGATCTTATAGGTCGTTTGTCACATACATCCACTAAAATAACAGATACCAATAAACACAATCAAGTACAGACACCACTTGTATTGACCACAGAAGAAATTAGCGAACTGATGAAAAATGATAACGATTTTGATAGTGTTTCTTTTAATAGCGAAGATTCTACTAGTGAACAAATGAAAGCACATAACTCTATTAAAATCGATCATTCAGAGTATCAAACACTAATGAATCAAACATCCACGAAAAACAGTGAAAATCTTGACTATAAAGAGCTATACGATGTTTCTCAAGAAGAGTCTTTAATTCGATATGTGGGCAGAATGTTTCAAAAACAAGATCTCTTATTTTCTGAATTGACAGAAGAAACAACAG
>CAMRBT010000222.1 GCA_947040475.1 uncultured Brevinema sp. | reverse complement strand
TTCATCTCTTTGATGAAATCTATTTTATATATCCATTGTACTTCTGGGGTATTTTTAAAATGCTCTTTATTTTTTATAAAAACATTTTGTACATCTACCCACCACTCTGTAAACCAAAGTACTAATTCACCTTCAGATGTTTTTGCACTGTTTTTCCACATATCAGGCATCTCGTTTTTTATAATTTCTTTAGAAATATCAAAGCCATAAAGATTAGGATCTATTTTTTCGGCCAATAATTCCATAAAAGTAACACGACATTTACGACACGTATCACAGTTATTACCTGTTACTGTTTCCCAACACACACGGATAGGAAAAATAGAATTTGTCTTTTTAATATAAGAAACAATATTAGCTATTTTATCTTGCCTTGTATATTCATAACCATCATGAATTACTTGCATATTAGAAGATTTAATTAATTCATCAAAATAGGGATAGGAAGCACATAAATCACCTGCTAACCAATCCTTTTTCGTAAAAGTGCTAGGGAAATAAATGTTAGATATATTGTTTTTATAAGCATAAGGAATAGCTAGAGAGATCAAAGCCATACTATGCTGAATACCACGCCAGTAGTCAGTACCCAATTTGTCTGAAAAAGCAAGAGTCCCCATCCATTCATCAAAATGCTGTCTAAAAGATGATTTAACAAAAACATTTTTCAGACCTCTATCTTGACCAAAAGACAAAGCGTTTTGTTTTACAATTTCCCATTCTTTTTCTGCACCTAAAGGAATATCTGAACCCCAAACGGTAAAAAGCTGTGGTTTATCATCTATATAAGAAACAACACTAGATAGAGAATCTACACCACCAGAGAAAAACACAAGTTTTTTATCGCCTACTATGGGAGCATATTCCATAATATTATTAACAGTGACACTACCTAAAAAAGGAAGTTTATAATATCTTTTTGCATAAGCTTTTTTTAATGATTCAATACAATTATAAAACTCTTTATCTAATTCATCTACTATAATTTCCGCATTGGCAAGCCATGATAAAGGTAAAACACTACACAAAAAAGGTATCACCAAAATACCTTTTGGTACTTCAGATATATCTTCATCATATTCTAAAAAATAATTAATATCAGTAAAATATTTAGCGACATCACCTTCTAGTGTTAGAAAAAATTCTACTCTATTCCCAGTAACAAGGATATCTTTGACCATAATTTTATCCATCGCATGCCCCTATTTTTCTAACAAATTTTTATAAAAAGAGAAAATTTCTTTCTTAAATGTTTTTGGATGATCAATTTTTTGGTTTTCTACTACATATTTTTGAATTATTGGTGTAAGGTCACTTTCAGAATCTGCAAAAAACACCCAATCAAGATGTTTGACCCACTTAAAACCTTCAGAAATTTTATGATCTAAGGATTTAAAGACGATACAAGGAGTCCCTGTAATCACAGAGAATATCAATCCGTGGTATCTATCCGTAACAATCAATCTAGCATTAGACATTTGAGCAAGCTTTTTTTCTACCTCTAGTTTTCTATCAATCGTCACAAAGATAGTTTTATCAACTGTTGTATCTGAAACACTATATTTAATTTTCATTGTTTTTAATTGATTTTTTATTTCTTTTATTTTTTTATCAGAACGTGCTTTTTCTTTATCTGAGCGTAAAATAAATAAAACCCCATCTTTTTGAGAATCTTTATACAATTCTGTATAATATTCTTCTAAATACAGTACAGAATCTGGACACAAACCATGCTTATTATTTGGAAATAAAGTTTTAGCTGTCTTTGAACTTTTTTGATCTCTTGCTATAATGGTAAAATCTGAATGATCTGCATAAATGTCTTGAGATGTTTTGGTTTCTTTTTTATTATTAAATGTTATGGACTGTGCCATAGAAATAATTTTATTGTTAGGGAAAGAGTTAATAATAGAGCGACGAACAGCTTCTTCGTTAATCCATATATCCCCCATATTTCCACCACCGTGTAAAAAAATCATATCTTTGTCAGAAATATATTCTATAATATATGGTTTTGCTGCAAGCCAATCATCATAAGTGAATTCAATGATTTTATGTTCAGGGTATAAATCTTTTAATAAACAGAGAGCACTATAAGCAATAGCTTGGTCTCCTATATTACCATGCTCAGGAGTATCTAAATAAAAAATCTTAGCTTTATCTTTGTGCAAGATCATAGATGTTATTATTTTCATGATTTTATTGTTTTTATGAATAAGATCTTGTTTTACATTGTTAAGTTCAGCTGTAATCCACTGTCCTGTACCTTGATGTCGTTCGCCACTTAAATCCATCAACTCTTGTTTTGTGTTATGTATTTGCTCTGCAAGTTCTTGTTTTATATTTTGTTGACTATCAACAATCCATTGTCCTGTGCCTTTATGTTGCTCTCTACTCACATTCATCAACTCTTGCTTTGTGTTATGTATTTGCTCTGCAAGTGCTTGTTTTGTATATTGTAGTTGTTCTTTAAACTCATGCCTTACATCCAACTCTTGCTGTGTATAAAGCATTTCATATTTTAGATCATCTCTTGTATTATCTAAACTAGTATCCATTTCCTCTTTTGTAAAACGCATTTCATACCT
>CAMRBT010000221.1 GCA_947040475.1 uncultured Brevinema sp. | reverse complement strand
ATGATATATAATATATATGTTCATATTCTTATAGATTAGAAATAGTCTGTATATATTTTTTATCTCATGCTTAAAACAAAAAACCAGTATCAAAATTTTCTTTTGTACTGATTGAAAATAGTGTTGTAGATTTGTGCCCTATGGTTTCTGAACCTAGCTTGCTCCCTAAAGGGTGTAAACTAAGGTAAGACAATCGTGTCACTATCGTTCGTTATTTTCTAAAGCATTGGGTTATCTACGGATAATTCTTTTTTGTTTTAAAGCATAATTATGCAAACACTGGTATTTCGATACTTATGTTCTGCATGCTGATACTATCATTTTTTAAGACATAAATTTGTCTTACTACTTCGCCACGAAGTAGATTTATATTAATTGCTCATAGCAGTTTGTATATTTTTCGTGGTGAAGTATTAGATAGAAATATTTAGACTCGTCTGTAAGAATATGAACAATACAAACTCTATGGGCTTTTGTGTTGTTTATAATTTCCCCTCTTTTATAAAAACAAAAACCTCTATATTTTAGTTTGTATGTTTAAGCATATAATATATCCTATTTAGGAAAAATATAAAGGAGGATGATATGAAATCATTCAAAATATTAGCTTTAGTAGCTATTTTAGGACTAGGAGCATGTTCCACACTGGAGGAAAAAGCTGCTGAGGAATTCAAAGCAAGTATCAAAGGGGTAACATATACAATAAATCTTACCGGAGTTCGTTGGTTTAATGAACAGCTAGATCCTGCTGTTGAAGTATCTGCAAATACAGAATATACTGTAGCAGATGATGCTTCCTTTACTATTAGTGGAGTTAAATTCGCTTTTGCTGAAGGCGAAGTTGTAAACACTATAGCTACTTATAGTTTGGAAAACGAAGGGAAAAAATATATAAATATTTCTGTAAAAAACAATGAAATGCGTTTTTCTTTTCCTCCTGCAGCTTCAATTGCTGAGGCAGGTAATACATATGTTGTTGTTGCTACTAAAAAATAAAAGAATATAATAATTCTATAAAAAAACACCATCTCGATTATGAGGTGGTGTTTTTTTATACATGCTATACGGCAAAGAATCTATTAATAGAGAGATTGACAAAATAATAATAAAACATATACTATATAAAGTATAAAATAAAAAAACTTACTCTGAAAGAATGAAGTTGGAGGAATAATGAAAAAATATATATTAGTATTACTAATGTTAGTAAGTCCATTGATGGGACAAGAGAAAGAAAAATCAAAAATAGTCAGACCCGTATTTTCAATTTTCACATCAGCATCTGTATTGGTTACTCACGGATCTCTTGGAACAAGCTATGCTCCATTAAGTGTTTCAGGTTTTGAATTTTATTTAGGAATTCCTAAAATTTATTTTTATACAAGTCTCGCTTATGCCTATTCTTTAGTAGATCAAACTTTTTATAATCCAGGTAATGCTATCTATGTTAAAGGTGGATTTGGTGGTCATGTTTATAATAAATCCAATTGGACATTAGCTCTTAATGGAGGGATACTGATCTCTGTAATTCACCAAGATTTAGAAATGGGAGAATTTTTTGGAGATGATTTTAATCCACAAGGTCATCGAGCATTCTTCGGAATAGGTGGTTTTATTAATTTAAGAGCTTTCTATCATTTTAATAAAGATATTGCTTTGATGTTAGGATATGACCTTACTTTACACTCTCCACAATCTGCTTATATAGTACTAGAAAATAATATCAGTATAGGACTAGCGTTCTAATATAGAATAAATAAAAATAAAACATATACAAGAATACAGAATTATTCTATGAAAATTCTGCATAAGAATCCACATGTCTCTGGCGTTCCTGTGGTTCTAAAGGAGTAAATATGAAAAAATATATATTAGTATTACTAATGTTAGTAAGTCCATTAATGGGACAAGAAAAAGAGAAAGAAAAATCAAAAATAGTCAGACCCGTATTTTCCATATTTACAACAGGATCGTTTATTGTAGATTCTGGTGATTTGGGGACAGTTGTTTCACCATTGATTTCAGGTGGTATAGAACTGTATTTGGGCATCCCTAAAATTTATTTTTATACAAGTTTATTGTATACACATTCTTTAGTTACACAAGATATTTATAATTATGGTAGTGCGTTAAATATTAAATTCGGATTTGGTGGACATGTATATTCTAATCATACTCCATCAAAGGATAAATGGTGGTCTTTAGCAATGAATGGTGGTGGATTATTTTCAGGAATATGGCAACCACTAGATATAGAAGGTAGTATTTTTGATGATACATTCAACCCTCAAAAACACCATTGGTTTATACTGTTTGGAGTATTTGTGAATTTAAGAGCTTTTTATCACTTTCATAAAGATGTTGCATTAATGTTAGGGTATGATCTGACTTGGTATGCTGTCCGTTCTTTCGAAAATGGCTTTACGATTGGTTTGGCATTTTAATATAGAAAAAAAATAAAATAAGCCACCTTCTATAAAGAGGGTGGCTTTTTTTTAACTTAATCTTCTTTTCTCACCAATAGAGAAAGTAATTCTACATGGTGTGTTTGAGGGAACATATCTACTAAATACAATTCTTTCAATTCAT
>CAMRBT010000220.1 GCA_947040475.1 uncultured Brevinema sp. | reverse complement strand
ATTGTTGAAGAATCCATGCGTGAGCTTGAAGGTTTGGTAAAAACTGCTGGTGGAGATGTTGCTGGAAGTGTCATTCAAAATAGAAAAGCTATAGATGCTACCTATTATATAGGAAAAGGCAAATTAGAAGAAATCGATTTATTGTTTGATAAAACGGAAGATCAAGAAGCTGCTGTTGTTTTTAATATGTCTCTCAGTCCTTCTCAAGCAAGAAACATTGAAGAAATATTAGAATGCCGTGTAATTACAAGAACACAATTGATTTTAGATATTTTTGCTATTCATGCAGAATCTAAAGTTGCTAAATTACAAATAGAAACTGCTCAATTATCTTATATGCTTCCACGTCTTATGGGGCAAGGTGCGTCCATGTCTCGTTCTGGTGGTGGTATTGGAACAAGAGGTCCCGGTGAAACCAAATTAGAAACAGATAGAAGAAAGATCAAGGATAGAATTTTAGTCCTCAAAAAAGAATTAAAACAATTAGAAAATTCCTCCGAAGAAAAAAGAAAATCACGTCAATTTGTTTTTAAAGTGGCAATAGCTGGTTATACCAATGCTGGTAAATCTTCTTTAGCGACGATATTGGTGGGAGATCAATTATTAGCTGAAAACAAATTATTTTCTACCGTTGATACTACCACAAGACAGCTCAAATTAGGCGGGATTCCAGCAGTATTGACAGATACGGTAGGATTTATTAGAGATATACCCCATGAAATTGTAGAAAGTTTTAAATCCACCCTAGCAGAAACTGCTAATGCAGATTTGGTTTTACATGCGGTGGATGCTTCTTCTGATTTTTATATAGAAAAAATACAAACAGCTCTAGACCTTATGGATGAAATGGATATCAAATCCCCTATTCAATTAGTGTTTAATAAAATAGATTTATTAGAAACAGAGTATCTTGTAAATCTTAAAGTGAATTATCCAGATGCGATCTTCTTATCAGCTAAAAACGAAGATGGTGTAGGTGTTCTTAAAGAATTATTACAAAAAGAAGCTATACAATTTTTAAAAAATAATGGTCAAGAAATTCCAGCTTGGATGAATTATTAACAAAAAGCCTACATAGTGTAGGCTTTTTTTATGAATACTTTATATTATTTGTATATTTATTTTAAATAGTTCAAGATCTGATATTATAGATACCGATTACTAAGACAGAGTTATTTTTATAATATAATGTCCTATTTCTTTGGAGAAAAGTATGAAAAGAAAATTTTTAGCAATATTATTGTGCATGATGATGAGTACACCAATATATCCTATGGCAATAGATCAGGCTACCTTCAAAGTGGGTCAGCGTTTCTTTGAGCAAGGACTATACTCAGAAGCAGAACCACGATTCTTAGATATCGTCAGAAAATATCCAGATTCCCCAAGCTATCATCAATCATTATTTTATTTAGGACAAACTTATGCTCACCTTGGCAAATACAAACCTGCTCTTCAATATTATAAAATCTTACTCAATAAATCTAAAACAGTTACAGAAAAACAAAAAGCATTATTAGGCATTGCAAAAAGTTGGTTACAACTAGGTGTGCATGATAAAGCTGGAGATTTCTATGCTTTTTTTGCGGCTGAATATCCAGAATCTGAATATGCACCAGCAGCTCTTTATTTTTCAGGGATTGCGCGAGAAAGAGAAAATAAAGTCACTGCAGCGGTAGAAAAATATAGAACTGTTTTAGAATTATATCCAGATTCAGATTATTATGGTAAATCTATAGAAAAAGTAGCCGTGTTAGACAGCAATACTCCTGAGAGTTTGTGGGCAGACAGTCAAGTATCTGATACAGTAGCTCGTAAAGGCTCTATAGATATGTTTGTCGATGAAATTGGTGAAGAAAATGTCGATTTTGATGAGCCTGTATATACTGCTCAAACACCTCCTAAAAATCGAAATATTCCTGTCAATCAAGAAGACAAAGAAATAATAGATGATTCTGATTTTGAAAAAACTGAGCTTAAAGCACAAAATATTTCAGCAGAACCAATGACTTATAGATTGATAGAACCTACTCAACAATATCAAGCAAATACCCCCACTGTGCTAACACAATTTATTCAAAGTGCTCCTATTGTTGTAACACAGACAATTAGAGAATTAGTTACACAAGAGCCAGCTGCTATTGCTCAAGAAACTCAAAATATAACAAGACAAACAACTCCAAGAGAAGAAGACCAAATTCAAAAACTCATGGATGCAAATATTGTTCAAAAAATTGGAGATGAGTATATTCCTGTAGATAGTACAGAAGAATATCAAAAAAAACAGACATTAGCAGCTTATAAAAAGTTATGGGAAGAAGAATACCGAATTAAACTTAGAGAACAAGAATTAGAAAACACAAAACTTCAAGTTAAAGAATTGGCTAGACTTTCTTCAGAAAAAGCTCAAATTTTAGAAGTAAAAGAAGCTTCCTTAAAAGAACAACAAAATAGAATACATAATAATCTTTATCAAGATTTATCAAAAAATATAACAAATAGTGCACAAAAATTTGATGGACCTCCTATATTTACTCAAGGCACACCTCCTCCAACACCTGCAACCCCTCCTATTGTAGTAGCTCCTCC
>CAMRBT010000219.1 GCA_947040475.1 uncultured Brevinema sp. | reverse complement strand
GCATACCTTGTACAGCTTTTGGTATTGGTGCATTTTTAACTTTATCTCTAAGTGCCGTCATTATAACTAGAGCAAACATAAATCCTAAAGAAGCACAAAAAGCATACCACATCGCTCTACCAAAATCTAAGTTTTCAGCAATAACAATCAATGCTATCCCTAAAATAATACAGTTGGTAGTAATTAGTGGTAAGAATACCCCTAAAGCTTTGTATAGTCTTGGGGTTATCTTTTTCATGATAGCTTCTAGCATTTGAACACAAGCAGCGATCACAAGAATAAACATCATTGTTTTTAGAATTTCAAGACCTAAAGGAAGTAAAACTAAATGATATAAAGGCCATGTAACTAATACCGTTACCATTTGTACAACAATAACAGCTAGCCCCATTCCTACAGCATCTTCCATTTTGTTGGTTACCCCAAAGAAGGGACAAAGACCTAAAAATTTAGCAAAGACCATGTTTCCGCTTAAAACAGCAGTAATAAATATTATAAAATAAGATGATTCAGCCATGTTATTCTCCTTTACTTGCTTCGGTTTTGTTTGCCTCAGCTTTTTTTGCTAGAGCAGCAGCTTTCAAAGCATCTATTCTTTTTTTAGCTTTAACAATATTAAATTGTTGTAAAATAGTCAAATATAATCCCATTACCAAAAAGCCACCAGGAGGTAACTTCATTAATTGAAGAGGATCTGGAACAATATGAGCAACATTAAAAATTGTTAGATGTTGTACTTTTAATATAGGATTGACAGGTTCTGCTGCACCAAAAACATTAACAACATTGACAAAAGGATTTGTTATATCTTGTATTACTGGGTGGGTAAAATTAAAAACAAAACCAATATCTTCTGCCATTTGGAGAGATAAAGTACCATTACCTAATAATTCTCTAAGGATAGCAATAGACACTAGAGCAGCGGTATAACCTAAGCCCATACCTAAACCATCAAGAGCGGATCTTAAAACAGTATTTTTACTAGCAAAAGCTTCTGCTCTTCCTAAAATAATACAGTTAACCACTATTAATGGGAGATAAACGCCCAAGACTCCGTATAGAGTTGGTGCATAGCGTTGCATTAAAATTTCGACTATTGTGGTAAATCCAGCAATACTAATAATAAACACTGGCACACGTACTGCTGGAGGAATAATATTTCGGCTCATTGAAATAATAATATTAGAACAAACTAAAACAGCAAGTGCCGCTACTCCCATAGCTAAAGCACTAGAAACATTGGCAGATACAGCAAGTGAAGAACATAAACCAATTAATAGTACAAAGACTGGATTCTGATCTAAAAATCCTTTTTCTAATTCTGACCATGTAGAAGGGGTCGTATTTTTGTTATTCATTAGTTTTCTCCTACTTGATAAAGAGCTAAAGCTTTTTGAATATTATGAACAATTGTTGCAGAACTAAAAGTAGCTCCAGAAATCATATCAATTCCTTTTGCACTCCATTCTGATCTATCCATAGGAAGCTCATCTAGTGTTTTGTTAAGGAATTGGCGTTGAAAACCATATTCTGCAACACGTTGTCCTAGCCCTGCAGTCTCAGCTGCAACATCTATTACTCTTAAATTTAATACTTTTTCTCCATCCGTACCTATTAAAGCACGAACAGGACCTCCGAAACCACCAGAAACGACAGAAAATACTGTCATCACAGGAGCTCCTGTTGTTTTGTCTGTGATATAAAAACGAAGCATTTCATTTTTATCAAAATAGGGCAAGAGTTCTTCTCTTTTTTCTTCATCTAAAGAAGATAAAGAATCTTTGGTAATATTTTTTTGTGTTATCGTGTATATATCTACACTATCACCCAACATTCCTTCAACATCTGCTAAAGGATTAGGAGCTTGATAAGTTGCATTATAGACAAATAGCATCAAAAAAGTCATCAAACCCGTAAATAATGTTAAATATAAAACATTATAAATGTGAAATATAGGGGAACCAATAGGTGCATCTTTTAACATTTTTATTTCCTTACTTATTATTTTTATTATTGAGCATTTCTTCTAGATCAAAAGCTTCATGAATGGTTTGTGCGATTGCATCGGAAGTTCTTGTAGCACCAGAAATCATATCCACTGCTGTCCATTCTGAAGAAGAAAGAGGAATATCTGCTAGTTTTTTACCTGAGAATTGTTTTAAGAATTTTACTTCTGCTCCATTTTGACCATAACCTTCTGTTTGAGTAGATAGATCCATCGCTCCAAGTCCTAAAATTTCATCACCTGAAATGATAGTCATCATTGTAAGAAGACCGCCTTCATAACCTTCTGCAGAGGTATGATAAGCATTAGCAATGAGTTTTCCCAATGGATTATGGATACCATAATACACTCTTCCACTAGGATGTGGGTGAGGGATAACCGTACCGACACTTTCTTTAGGGAGAATATTTCTCACTTGCACTTCATGTAATGGAGTACTAAAGAATTTTTTAAAGACAAACATTCCTGTCAAAAACACTACTGTTATGATAGCAAGTGTTATCAAGGTTTTTTTGATAGCTTGAGCGTGTTTGTTTGCTGGATTACATAATTTATCAATAAATGGAATTAATATGTTAGAGCTTAATA
>CAMRBT010000218.1 GCA_947040475.1 uncultured Brevinema sp. | reverse complement strand
TCTTTCTTTAAAAGATCAATTAGTTTTTGTCTTTACCAGTTATGCTGAGATGATAGAAAATATAGGTAAAGATCTCGTGATTGAGCTCCACACCTATCAATTAGCAACTAAAAATAATATCTTACTTCACTCCGATCATCCTTTGTATCTCAATATTTCTAAAATATTAAATTCTTTGTTGGAGAGAGGTGTTATCCTCGTCGACGACAGCACGGAAGAAATCACGACTAATATGATTATCGTGTTTAGAGGGTTTGTTTTTGAGTGGGTGATGAGTACCAAAGAGTATGACTTTATTAATGAAATACAAAAACAGATGACACGCTATATTGCGTTGTTTGTTAAATAAAAATCTCTAAAAAAACACCCTCTATAAATAGAAGGTGTTTTTATTTTGGATATTTTTTTATTCTAAAATTTCAAAAGCTGGGAGATCTTTTATATTTTCAAAATCATAAGAATCAAATTCAAAGTCTCCTTCTATAACACTTTTAACTTTAACAAAAGTAAGTTTATTATTTGTTAAGAGAGTATTGTATATAAAATCCTTGTGATCTAGGTCACCATACCCGTAGGTGAAATGATTGATCGTTTCTGGTCGAATATAAGGGATATTAAAAACCCTATTAGGGGGATTTGTTACTAGATAATCAGGTGTTTTAGCATTTGTAGAAAAAGTATTTAATATAGATCCATGGACGTCTCCTAGAGATAAAAATCTACTATCCATCTGCATATTTTTTTGAGTGGTATTAAACTTCTTATCCATCAGCATGACAGGAAGATATTCAGTATTAAGTTCCGAATTATGGAAGTAAGTATTCCTATAGAAGTTTTGTTGTTGAGGAGTTGCTAGAGAACGAATATATTCAAAAGTACCAGAATATGGTGTAACACCATGGTCTGCTAAAACAATGATTCTTGTAGTATCATAAATATTCTGTTTTTTTAATATAGGAATTAAATTATTAAGCATGCGCATATTATAAGTAATTTGCTGAAAAAAAACATCTTTTATATCTGAACCACCGCCAGGGTATTTTGGAGATGTATGAGGAGCATGAGCCCCCTGATTTTCAAAATAATAAAAAACAGGCTTTTCTGTTTTTTGAGAGGTAATTGTAGTCATAGAAGTACTAAATACCCATCGTGTAAACAGTTTGTTACTCCAACTAAAAGAAGATTGGGTTTCTGTACGATTAATTACTAAATATTTTTTTAATAAATAGGGAATATAATAATATAAAGAAACATTAATAATAGGGATATGAATAGCAATAATTTCTGACTGAATTTCATCAGAAAGATCTGTAAAAGAGTCTGTATATGATACAAAAATATCAATACTATGCTTAAGTTTTTTTGAAACTTCTTGAAAAGCTCTATCTGTATAAAAACATGCTGCATTACGATAGTATTGCTGTTTGTTGTTTTGAGCTGTGTTTTTATTATTGATAGCATCATTTAATTGATTTTGAGGAGAAAATTCATAACCTCCTATTATATTGGGAAGAGACGTATATGTTCTTCCAAGACTAAGACTTGTTACATTATCATAAAACATAAAGTCTTTAGTCCATGCTTTTTGTTTATCATTCCATTGATTGTTAATGATATCTAACATAATAGGAGTGGATATAGAGTCAAACATAAACAAGAGAAGATTAGGTTTGTTAGTAGATAATGTAATTGTATTAGATGTTGATGAAATTGGAGCGAGTTTAAGTTTGGAAAAGGTAATAATATTTTCTGTAGAATAAAATAAAAATAATAATAATAAGATAGGTTTATAAAAATTCTTTTTTAGGGCAAAGATAGCTATAATAATACTAAGAATAGGAAAAATAATATCAAGAGCAAAATACCAAGAACTATAGCCTAAAATAGATTTGGATGTGGTAAGAGAATTATTATCGATAAAAGTTCCAAAATCATAAGAAGTGATTTTATAAAGGAAAGTCCAAATTAAACAGACCAATACACACCCTAAAACATAAGGAAGTAATCTGGGAAAAAATTTAGAAGCGATCATTAATGCTATAAATAAAATAACACAGACTAAAAAACTGATTTGTAAATAGGGATTGTTAAATAAAAAATAACTATTAAGAGTTAATTCTTGAGAAAGAATTTGTACAGGATAAGCCCAAAACACATAAAAGAAAAAAGAAAATAAGCTAATAACAGGGAGAAGACATAGTAAAAACACATCCTTTAGAGCAGATTTTGTGTTGCTCATAGAGAGCCTCCATATTATTTTTATTTAAGATATTACTGTACTATAGATAGTAATAAATCACAAGAGATAGTACACCTAATAATGGGGTGGCTTTTTAAAAAGAACGAATATTTCTAGCCTCCTATGGGGATCGAACCCACGGCCTTCTGATTACGAATCAGACGCTCTACCAACTGAGCTAAAGAGGCAAACTAATATTTTTTATTATACTATATGTTTTTTGAAATATCAAATCATTTAAACAAAAAAAAACAAACTTTGATATTATCAAAGTTTGTTTTTTTCACAAAGAACCGAAGTTCCTAGCCCCCTGTGGGAATTGAACCCACGACCCTCTGATTACAAATCAGATGCTCTACCATCTGAGCTAAAGAGGCAACTAGTGTTT
>CAMRBT010000217.1 GCA_947040475.1 uncultured Brevinema sp. | reverse complement strand
AGCATATAATAATTCTTTGGATTTTTGGGGGTGTAAAAGTTGTTTTGGAGGAGAAATCATATTTGTGTATGTTTCTTCGCCTGAGGTATTTCTAATAGAAAGAACGAATTTTGGGTCTATGTATTGCCCATGCCCTCCAATAATAGAACTAGCAATTAATAATTGTAAGGTGGTAACACCTATTTCTTGACCTAAGGCCATCATAGGCTTAGATAAAGAGGACCATGTTGAAGGTGCGTGTAAAATCCCTTTTTCTAAACTGGTAAGAGGAATTTTAGGTTTTTGACCAAAGCCTAATTCATTTAACCATAAATAATAATCGTCTGATCCAAATTGAGAAGATAAACGTGCAAAAGAGATATTTGCCGATTTCATTAACATTGTTGCTAGAGGAATATAACCATGTCTAGGTTTTGAAAAAGTGTAACTACCAATTTTGTAAGGAGTGTAGTCGTCAAAAGTCGGACTTTCAGTAGAGGCAAGACCTTGTTCCATCGCAAAAGCGGCAGTGAATAACTTCATTACAGAGCCAGGCTCATAGATATGTGAGACAGAAAGTGGCTTATTTTTATTATCACTCACTTGTACCAAGCTAAGTATTTCTCTCGTTTTAATATTGATAATACCAACACTACCACCATAAGCATCAGATTCTTGTACAACATTATATAGTTCTTCATAAGCGATTTTAGACATTTCAGCATCTAGACTAACAGTCACACTAGAACCTTGGGAGAGCGGTTCGTTTAGGGAGTATTCCACTCCATACAATCCAATACCATCTCTTCCTAAGAGACCAATAATAGGAGATAAAAAAGGATAAGGGTAAAAACGGGATTCATCTGATTCTATTCCTAATTCATCATTTTTTAAATATCCTTCTTTTTTTAGTAAGTCATATAGTGATTTTACAGGGATTAAGATAGAAGGGGTGATATCTCTTTTTATATAAACAAAATTCTTATTGGTTTTATCAAAATTTGCAAGCTCACTAGTAGAAAAATACCCTGTAGATAGAAGATATTGTTTTATGTAGTCTTTTAATTCAGGAGAAATGCGATCAGGTCTTGCAAATAGGGAACTGGTGGCAGATATTCCTGCAATTAATCTACCTCTAGTATCGTAAATATTCCCACGAGGTGTTGTAATGTTGTTGTTAACAGTTGTTAGTCTTTCGTCAGGAAATAAAGTAGTTTGTATAAGTTTAATACCTGTAAGAAGAAACCCCACTAAAAACAATATAGAAAGGAAGAGAAAACGGTGCGATTGTTTCATATATATATGCCTACTTACATTTACTAAATGTTAATTTATTCTTCCTATTATGACAGTTTTTATGTGAAATTGCAATTTAAAATACTTATATTTTGCTAAAAAACAAATAATATAATAAAAATGATTCAAAACACATATTAACCCTTGATTTAATTTCTATTTTTTGCTATAATTAATGAATATATAAAATATGTAAAGATATATATCTTACATTTATGGAGAGGATTTATGAAAATCAACAAAATTAGTTTATTAATAGCATTAGGAGTCATAATTATGTCTGAAAGTAATCTAGAGGCACAAGCAGGAATTATTCAACCTGTAAATCCAAAAAACCCAGTAGTAACAATAGAAACAGAATTGGGAGTAATTAAAGCTGAAATCTTCGAAGATAAAGCTCCTATTACTTCTGCTAATTTTCTTAAATTAGTAAAAGAAGGATATTATGATGGAATTATTTTTCACCGTGTTATCAAAGATTTTATGATTCAAACAGGAGATCCTGATGGAACAGGAATGGGTGGTCCAGGCTACACCATTAAAGATGAATTTCACCCACGCCTTAAGCATACTTCTATAGGGGTTCTTTCTATGGCTAATGCTGGTCCAAACACAGGTGGTTCTCAATTTTTTATCACTTTAGCACCTACTTCTTGGTTGGATGGTAAGCACGCTATTTTTGGTCAAGTTATTCAAGGGCTTGATATTGTTAAAAAAATTGGTGAAGTGCAAACAGGAGCTAGTGATAGACCTGCAACACAAATCTCAATGAAAAAAGTAACTGTTAAATAATAATTATATAACTATAATAAAATAAAAAGCAAGAGTCTCGTATTCTTGCTTTTTTGTTATGCTCTATGCTAGTATTGTACAAGGATATTACTAAAATAGAGATGCTTGTTTTAATTTTTTTTATGATTTTATCTTGACGATATATGTATAATACAGTATAATTATGAGACAATATTAAATATCTATTAAAAAAACACTAGAAAAACACTAGAAAAACACTAGAAAAACACTATATTTGAAACCATATTTATTATAATTAAAGGGGCTTTTCGATGACTACACAGTATTTTGATTTTGAATATGAATTAAAAGAAATAGACCTTGCGATAGAAATTCTAAAAACGGATTTAGAGACTGATTTAGTACAAATTCACGCCTTAGAAGATCAAAAAAGTGATATCTTACAAAAACTTTATAAAGACTTGACACCATGGCAAACAACACAAGTTGCTAGGCATCCAGAGAGACCTGGCTTTGTAGATTATACAAAGGGAATGTTTTCTGAATTTATTGAGCTTCATGGAGATCGTTTGTATGGAGATGATAAATCTATCATTACCGGTTGGGC
>CAMRBT010000216.1 GCA_947040475.1 uncultured Brevinema sp. | reverse complement strand
ATTATTTGATTGATAATAAAAACCCATTCACTATTTTTGTGAGTGGGTTTTTTGTTTTAGTATAATACTAATGAGTTTGCGAATTTTGAGAACCTAAAGTATAATAAATACAGTAAGATAAAAATCATCAGGAGCACATCATGTCTCAATATATTTTTGAAACAGAAAGACTTGGCTTTCGCTTATGGCAAAAAAAAGATACAGATCCTTTTATTGCTTTAGGGAGAGATGTTGAGGGGATGATCTTTTTTTCTCGTACTTATACTCCTGCTGAGTCTTACGCTAAAATATGCGAACATATTATGTTCTTAGAAGATTATGGCTATGGTTTTTGGGCTGTCGATTATAAAGAAACGGACACATTTATTGGTACTATAGGTTTTAATCATCCTAGTATTCAGGCTTTTTTCACCCCTTGTGTGCAAATTGGCTGGTGTTTAAAAAAAGAATATTGGGGGCAAGGTCTCGCAACAGAAGGAGCAAAAGCCTGTCTTGAATATGTAGCAAAAAATAGTGATCTCACAGAAATATATGCTTACACCGTGAAAGAAAATCAGCCCTCCATTAATGTCATGCAAAAAATACAAATGGAATTTGTCTCTGAATTCGTCCCAACATACGGCGATGAAGCAACCAAATATGTAGCTTTTCGTAAGCTCTTAGACAAAAATTAAATAGGGTTTTATCATGTTTATCAACAATACAAAATATCTCTTTGAATCAGAACGCTTGGGATTCCGTTATTGGGAAGACGAAGATTGTGAGTTTTATACTACTTTATGTCAAGATAAAAAAGTGATGGAGTTTTTTCCTCATATGCCTTCTGAATTAGAAGCACGAGGAGAGATGTTTTATATAGATGACAAATTGAGAACAAATGGCTATGGTTTTTGGGCGGTAGAATTAAAAGAAAGCCAACAATTAATCGGCGATATAGGAATGCAAAAAGTTCCCTTTGAATCTTTTTTTACGCCAGCATTTGAGATAGGGTGGCGAATAGCTCAAAAATACTGGAGGCAAGGACTCGCTACAGAAGGAGCGTCTCGTGTCTTGGAATATGCTCTTGAACAAAATATCACGAACAAAATTGTATCCTATACCGCAAAACAAAATATTTCCTCCCAAGCACTCATGCAAAAGTTAGAAATGACTTATGTGAGTGAATTTAATCATCCTCACTTAGACGAAGATCACCCCTTGTCCGTGCATGTCTTATACGAAAAAACAATATAAAAACGAGGCTAGGATTAATATGAAATTTAATAAAGAAAATTTATCTTGGATTTTTGAACCAAAAGAATATACGATATCAGACAAAAAAATCACGATAAAAACTGAGCCTAAAACAGATTTTTGGCAACGCACTTATTATGGATTTAGGAACGATAATGCTCCTTCCCTGTTGATAAAAACAGAAGAGCAATTTTTTTCATTTATCGTAAAAACAGAATTTGACAGTACTCATCGTTTTGATCAGTGTGGTGTTATTATTTATCAAGATAGTGATAATTGGTTTAAAGCCTCCGTAGAATACGAAAATCACGAGTACCAAAGATTAGGGAGTGTGGTGACGAATCATGGCTATTCCGATTGGGCAACCCGTGATATTCCAGCCGAACATAAAGTTGTATATTATAGATTGAGTAGACGGGAGAGCGATTTTTGTATAGAAAGTTCTTATGATGGAATCAATTTTAAGCAAATGAGGATCTTTCATTTATTTGAAGGTAGTGGTAGTATACAGATAGGTCTCTATGCTTGTAGTCCTGAAGAAAGCTCCTTCACGGCGACTTTTACAGAAATGACATTTACAGAATGCAAATGGCTAGCTCATAAATAAACAGCAAAATATTTTAGAAAATAAGTAATCTCCGATATTTTCAATTTGAAAATTGAAAGATTTTATAAAATAACTTATACTATAAAGATAATTATACTTAGAAAATATATTATTAAATGATTTGAGGGTTAATATGAAAAATATAGGCTTATTAATAACAATTTTTTTAATATCAATTTCTTATAGCTATGCTGATATTGCTGACGAAGCCTATGAGGGTGATTTGTCTGGGGTAAAGGAATGTGTGAAAAATGGTGCTAATATTAATTATAAAGATAAAAAAGGTTATACACCCTTGTTAAATGCTTCATTTAATGGACACTTAGATATAGTAAAATATCTCATTAAAAACAAGGCTAATATTAATTTTGAAAATAAAGATGGCTACACAGCCTTGAATAGTGCTTCCTATAATGGGCATTTAGAAATAGTCAAATATCTAGTTGAGAACAATGTTAGTATTAATTATAAAAATAAAATTGGTATCACAGCACTGATCAACGCTTCCTATAATGGACATCTACCAGTAGTTAAATATCTAGTTGAGAACAAAGCTGATATTAATTTTGAAAGTAAAGATGGTTATACAGCCTTATTAAATGCTTCGGGATTAGGGCATTTAGAAATAGTCAAATATTTAATAAAAAAAGGAGCTAATATTCATTTTAAAAATAAAGATGGTATAACAGCCTTGATAAGAGCTTCACAGAATGGACATACTGAAATTATAGAATACCTAGAGAATCTTAAATAAATAATATGCTAAATAAATAAAAACAAGTGTCATAGACACAAAGGAGAATATATGAAAAATTTAATGG
>CAMRBT010000215.1 GCA_947040475.1 uncultured Brevinema sp. | reverse complement strand
TCACCATCATAATCTTCAAACTGCATATAATATTTAGCTTCGATATTATATTTACCAGGTTTGAATTTAGTGGTATCGACGGTAGCAGTATAGTTGTTTTGAGGAGTTAATTTACCTCTCCAAACGATAGATTCTCTATTACCCATATCGTATTCCATCACAACGCTAACAGACTTAGGATCTCCATAAGGTGCTTGAATTTGAATTTGTATAGTGCCTTGAACAGATTGTCCAGCTTGAGGAGAAGTAAACCAAATATCCTCAGCAAAGAGGCTAGTTGAAGAGAGCATGATAGCTCCGAATAAAAATAATTTATTTAGTGTGTTTGTGTTTTTCATAATTTTTTCCTTTTTTGTGTATTTGTTTTATATTGATAAAACAATATTTGTTATAGGGCATTAACCCAAATATCAATATCACCATCAAAGTCTTCTCCATATAAGAAGTAAAGAGCTTCGATTTTGTATTTACCGGGTTTGAACCTTGTGGTATCTACGGATATTGTGTAGTTATTTTCTAATTTTACTGTTCCCATCCATACAACATCTTCAGTTCTGTCGTGTTCTATCCAAACGTTAATAGCAACAGATTCTTGGGGAGGATATATTTTGATATCCATAATCCCTGAAACTGGTTGTCCGTTGGAAGGTAACATAAACCAAATATCGTCACTCCAAATATTGGAGGAACATAAAAATGTGATGGTAAAGAAAATAGAAAGATAGAGTTTTTTTTTCACTATAGTGCCTTAAAAACCAATAAAATCAAATAAAAAATCTAAGATTTCTTCGGCGATTTCGAGGATTATTACACTGCATATAGCAATACCGAAGACGATAGAAGTCTTCATAATAAACTCTTTGTGTTTTTTTAGGTTTTCCATGAGGAACTCCATATTTTTAAATGTATATCTTATACAATAAAAGGAGGAGCTCTAGGGGAATGTGTCAAATAAGACAGATTAGAATGATATGAATTTTTGTTGATTGTTTGTATTTTACTAGGGAAAAACAGTATTTCTGAATTGAAATTTTCATCTAAAATAGTGCTTTGTGTAAAAGTAAGATCATCACTATATTGGTTTTTATCTTGATAGACAATATCAAAAGAACCTGTGAATTTCATCACATGAACACGAGTAGCATCTTTTATGTTATAGACAAATATTGGGAGCAGTAAGTATAGAGATAAAACAAAAAAGACAACTTTTTTCATAATTCAATAATTCCTTATATAATTTATTGTAGCATATAATGGATAGAAGTTCAATAGATATTTTTATTTTTCTAATTAAAAATACAAACTTATCTCAAAGATTCTAAAATATTCTACGGTTTTTTAGTAGCATAATCCTCCAAATCGTTAAATAGAACACTTTTTTCTGTTGTATAGCTGGTTTTAGTTTTTGATAGTTTTGTTCCATTAATAGAAAAACCATAATAGTCTTTAACTATTTCGTGCTCATAAATAGCTGTGGTATCTGTTTTAACCTCTTCTAAATCATAGATTTTCACACCGTCAACATAAACATCCCCTTCGGCATTTACGATGACTTCTATTGCTGGTGTGGCATCTAGAGAATAAAACCCTTTAGCAGCAGTAAGAAAAGCCTCATCTTTTTTATAATCTGAGCAACCAGCACTTACCGTCAATAATAATACTAACAATATTTTTTTCATATTGTCCTCCTCATATAAAATATAGTCAATAAATTCCAAAAAATTGCTATTAATTCAGAATATTATTACAATATTTGTATGAAAAAGTTTAATTTTAAATTGCAAAAGATTTTAGATATAAGAGAAAAGCTAGAGTTGGAACAAAAAAACATTCTAACTAAGGCTGCTTCAGAGTATCAGCAAGTTGTGTCAAAAAGAGATGAAAATATTGCTAAAGTAAACCAATCTCGTGAAGTATTATATTCTCAAATGAAAGCTCAAACCGTGTCCATACAACAACTAAAGACCATAGATTTTCTTCAAAGTCAAGTGGATCAATTTTCTAGATCTCTAGCTATTCCTATGGAAGAAAAGCGTAAAAAAATGGAACAAGAAAGAGTGAAATATAATAAATTAGTAAAAGATAGGAAATCAATGGAACTTCTAAAAGAGCAAGAATTTAAAAAATATAAGATTGCTCAACAACGATCAGAAACTTTAGAAATGGATGAAATTGCAAAAAACTTCACAAAACATTAATCTTGTTTGAGGGCGAAAAGCTCCATATTTATAAAAATCACTTTATCTAAAGAAAAGTAATTTCCCCCCATCAATAAGTTTTGACCATCTAATGTTACAGGATAATAATTAAAATTTCGTGAATTTTTGTAAATAGCAGAATGGGAACTCGTGGATTTCTCAAATTCAAAGATGATATTATCATTAGTAAACATATTACCATTTTGATAAACTGTTAACAAAATATAAGGCTGACTATTGAGAGAGTAAGTCCCTTGTGCATTGCTAAAAAAAGAATCGTTATTGGTACTACAATTATTCAGCAAAAAAACGGATAATAGTAGAAGTAAAAGAGGCAATGGTTTTTTCATAATAGATCTCCTCATATAAAGATACTATTAATATGATGATAGAGGAAAAATTTTTAGATAATAATAAAAAAAACATCCACACTAATTTTGTGTGGATGTTTTTGATTTTAAATGATTTTAGAAATCTTTTTTG
>CAMRBT010000214.1 GCA_947040475.1 uncultured Brevinema sp. | reverse complement strand
TCACTGATACAGATGGAACTGTATATCCTATGAAAAGACCTAAAAATTTAGGTAGGGCATATACTTGGGGGGTGAATGCATCTATTGCTACTGCTGTTAAAGTGCCTTATGTGGGTATTTTAAGCGGTGGTCTGACAGTAGAGTATATGGTGGCTAAAGAACTACGAACAGAGGAAACTGGTATTTATGTTGATGAGAATGGCAATAATATTACTAATCCCCTTTTAGAAGATAGACCTCCAATAGTATTAACAGGATCAATTGGTTGGGCAAAACCAGAATGGGGTACCAGTATTTTATTCTCAGGTTATTACTTCCATAGTATGTATAATTACACAAGTAAAGATAATGTTAATCATCTTAGACGGACAGGAAATCAAACAACTTTCGATCTAAAACTCACTCAAAAGATATTACCTAATACCAATGAAAAAAAATACCCTCTTCAAGGTACAATTTTCTTTGAAATGAAAAATTTATTAAATGTAAAATTTGATAAAGATTTTGATGGTGATACAGATCAAGAAGAAAGACGTTTTATACTCGGTGTTAACATAGATTTTTGAACTCGTTTATTATTAAGTGTCAATTCAACATAATAATAACCATTTTCTCTTAGATACATTCCCATAGTTTTACCTCTATTCTGTACACACAAATCGTACACAATCTGTACACAGCATAGGAATCAAAAAAGCTAAGTCTTTTAATATTTTAGACTTAGCTCTTTATATAATTCGAAGAGAATGAATACGAGTATTTAGGCTCATAACATTGGAAATCCCATGTATCATACAACGTGGTTTACTGGGAATTTCACTGGGAGTAAATAATCTATTAAGTCACTAATTATAACATGATTTTTATTAAAACGCAATACTTTTATACGAATCATAAAACTATATTATCTTTGGAAACAATAGAGGACTTTTAATAAAAATAGTTTCAGAGAATGATTTACAAGTAGTGATTTCTATTACAGTTGCACTATGAGTAGTATGAGAAATAGTAGTAATAGCACTCATACTAATAGTAGTTTCAGATTTAACAAGTTCTAACTCTATAAAATCCATATTTTCAGATAACTTTTTATGAGCATAGCTATTCATTGTTTTTGTACATTGAGTATAACGAGAGATGTTTTTACCTGTACTCATGTCCATACTATTAGAAAATATGATATCTAAAGGCAGTTCAGAAACACCAGTATAATTTTTAAAGGTAGGAGTACCAATACTATGACCTAAAGCCTGTCGTACACTATCCCAATCTTTACTAATCGCTAATATTTGAGTAGCTGAAGTATGACGAAGACAACGCATTTCATAAGTACAATATGTTTTACCATGTTTATCTTTAGACTCTATCAAATTTAACTCTTTCATATATTTACGCCATTGATTAGAAAAATAGCGGTTGCCATTTACAGCTTTAGGAAAGAAATATTCAGACTCAGATCCTATAACTAAGCCATCTAGTATCTCTTTGAGCCTTACATTCATTTGTTCCATGAACTTCCAATCAGAGGTTTTAAACTGTCTAATATTAAGATAACCATGTGCTTGATGATATAAAGATTTCTTTAATAGTCTAATTTCACTAGTACGTGATGTTGTAGAATACAATACATAAAGATAGTAAGCAAACTCAAAATTGTTATCACGACGAATCAAAGCAAAAAGATCTTCTAGTACCTTATCAGGAATAGTTTTGGAATGCCCTTTATTGCCTGTAGGAGTAGTAGGCATAATACAAGTAATCTCACGAATTAGCTCTTCAGGAAGAATCCTTTTAGAGTTCACACAATAGTTTAAGAATATTTTAAAACAAGCCATACGATTAGCAACCGTTATAACACTATACTTTCTTTTTATATATAAAAGAAATTTCTTAAACATACTTTTTTCAAGATGTATCCAATCAAATCCATACTCTGTAAGCATTTTTCTAACATAAGTATAATCTTCTCTAGTACGTTTAGATCTATTTTCTTTAGAATCAATAAAATCTTGAAAAGCAGAATCAAAAGATTCATTGATAGAAACTTGATAATGTCCAATTTGACGTTGATGATAAACTATTGGTTCTCTTGTTGTGTTTAACAGCCCTTGTTCTTGTTGTTTACAGGCTACTTTATAATCTACTCTTAACTCGATGATAAACTCATCTGAGTTTTTACAAGCTTCTTTTAGGTTTTTAGTTCTAAGACTTTTCCCTTTAATTCTTCTACCTGTATGATCTTGATAATCAAAAAGATAATATTTTGTTTTTGACTGATTAAGATAGGGTTTTGTTGTAGCTTTAATTAGCATATATTACATCCTTTGTTTTTATATTTTTAGCTATGATCAATAGATCAACTAATAATCTAGGTAAGTACTGATTACAATTGTAATAATAGTAATACAATAATTTTGTACTATTATTTATTGTCATTGAAGAGATAGACAGAATTAAGTGTAATATTTTATAGATATCTAGTAATAAATACAGAAAATCTATAGAAATTTCGTGAATTTTAATGGTTTTACTTTGTTTGATAAAAAAAGAAATATCAAAATATCTTTTTTCTTGTGGACATGAAAAGAGCGAGACTGATATAAATAAATTTTGTGTAAACACACAAGCTTTATTCACATACTGAGAACTTATAACTTTTTCTTTGACGGGATAACTCACCGTCGG
>CAMRBT010000213.1 GCA_947040475.1 uncultured Brevinema sp. | reverse complement strand
TCATTTTCTGTTTCGAGTCTTTGAATTTTGTCCTGTACTTCTTTATTTTCATCTCCAAAAACAATAGAATCACAATCATTTATATTGATAGTACGCCTAATAAATTCTTGATTAAATACTCTTACAGAAACATCATTGTTTCGATAAAAATCAGCTAAGTTATTCCAATTTATTATTTTATCATCATAAGTTAATTGAGCATTCTGTATTTCAGTATATTTACTATCATTAATATTGAAATTTGGATTCTTTTGATATTCTTCTAAGACATAAAACAATCGTGATAAGGTAGATTTTCCTGTTCCATTCATACCATAAAACAAATTATATTTTTTTAGAGGGTGTGGTGTTTTTGTGTCTTTGGCAAATTGCTTATATTTTTTATTAAACTCTATATTAGCAATCATCTTAATCTCCCTAAAATATAAAATTCCCCAATTCCATACCTATCTAAATTATATTAGCCTCGTGAGTGTCTTTAAAATAGCACTATTTTTATTAGATTTAGCTATATCATAAGCCGATTTTTTCTTCTTATTTTTGATAGTCTGATCTACATCTAATTTTATTAGGGTACTTATAATATCTTTTTGATTATATCTAATAGCAATAATCAAAGCCGTATCCCCATCTAAATTTTGATGATCGATGTCTATGTTTTTTACTAAGATTTGTTCAGCGATATTAATCATATTTTCTTCTGATTGAGCTATTAGCATTAAGACTGTATTATTTTTATTATCTGATTTTGTAATATCAATAGAATCGTCTGATAATAATAAGCTACAAATTTCTATGTTTTTTTGTCTAATTGCTATTAATATAGGTGTATCATAGCTAACATTGTTATGATTTATATCAGCTCCATTATCGATAAGAAATTTTGTTATTGTATAAGAGTCGCTTTGTACAGCTTTAATAAGTAAGGTATCCCTGCTGTCATTAATCAAAAAATCAATGTTTTCAATATATTTTATAAGAATCGTAAGAATACTTATATGATCACAATAAGAGTTATATAATATTTCATTATATATTTTAAGCACACAATCTTGAATAAGTTTTTGATTATTTAATAATAAGAAAAATTTATCCAAAGCTTTAATATTAATACAATTTATATTTTGAGTAAAAAATCTAAGAACAGAATCTAAATTTTTTAAAGGTATCTTTTTATCTATTATATAATCAATAACCTCAATATTTTGAGATTGAAACACTAGGTCTAGTGTACTTGTTTCTTTCATACTATCAGGGTATATAGTACTATCAAATGTTGGTATATAATCAAATGGTGTAAGAAGATCAATATCTTTATTTTCTAAGTAGTTTATAAATTCTATAGTACATTGACGGCTTTTCAAAGAAAAAATTATCATTTTTTGAGTCAATTCAAAATGAAAATCTTTAATTAATTCCAAATATATTAAGGCTTCTATATTACTGTTTAAAATATTATGATGAATAATATATAAGCATTCTTGATCTGATAAAGACTCATTCATTAACGGTTTAACTAGCTCAGCAATATCAAACTTACCATAGTAATAGGCAAAAAATAAAGCATTAAATTTAGTATCTTGGTGATAGTGATTTAGATACCCTATAGACATTGTCTGTTTTCTAGTAATATTACTGTTTCTCGTTTTAATATATTCTTTAATTACCTCTATATTAGCATTTTTAATATATTCATATAGTTTCATATGATTTCCTTTAATACATTAGGATGATTTTCTAATATATTCACTCATCTACTTCCCACCCTCAACAATCTCTATCTCCTCAGCACTCAATCCATAGAGAGCATAAACGAGTTTATCGATCTGATTTTGTAGGGAGGAGATATCGGCGTTTTTGTCCTTTTCTTTGGTGGTGATACATGCTTGAGCTAGAGCGATGATGGGGGCTTGTTGCTCAGGGGTGGTGGTGGGTATAGGGAGCTTTTCAACAAAAACCTTTTTGAATTCCATATATCCACCGTTACGTGAGTATGTAATTTGACTCATATAATAAGTGGTTAGAGTACTATTCAAAATAGCTAATAAATATAAAATATCACTATCACATTTAGACACTAAAACATTAGAAGGAGCACAAATAAAAGTCTTTTTATTATCATATCCAAACTTTCCACCCAGTGTTAAATTACCCCATATAATCTTAGGTTTTTCAAATTTTTCTAAATAGTCATCTTTGGGGTTGTTGTCTAATTCTAGCCAATGGTGTTGTCCTAAATCCTTTCCTCCACGACTATATTTACATTGTCCTCTATTTTTTAGTTGTTCTTCATATTGTAACAAATGTTTATAAATAGCTGGATATTGAGATTCTAGATATAAATGGCTCTCATATTTTGCTATTATTATCCACCTGTCAGCGAACTCATAAGAATAGCGTTTAATATCTAATCCTCTTAATAGAGGCTTGATGATCTCTTCAGATTTGGGATCTTCTTTGATGAGCCTATCTTTAGTTTCTGTATCTATGATAAAAGCATCATTAAATCCTGTTAATATTCCACGATTGATAGAGATATCCCATTCTTTTAGGGGTGTACCTATAGTATTCATTTTGTTGAGAATAGTAGCTTCTAGTTTGTTTAGGATAATCCAACTATCGCCCTCTTGGGTGCTTTGTATGATGAGCTGAGGTCTTAGCGATTTTTCGGCGATGATATCTTTAACAT
>CAMRBT010000212.1 GCA_947040475.1 uncultured Brevinema sp. | reverse complement strand
TCAAAATTTTCTGTCCATTCATTTTTGATAGCAATAGTATAACACCCTGCTGCAAGCCCTGAAGCAACACCAGCAGGAGCGTCTTCTAGGACAACACATTCTTTAATATCCACATTCAAACGCTTAGCAGCTTCTATATAAATATCTGGTTCTGGTTTACCTTCTTTGACTTCTTCTCGTGATACATAAGCTGTAAAATATTTATCAAAGTGGAATTTCTCTACCATATGCTGTAATACTTTTAGATGAGATCCAGTAGCTATAGCATAGCTTAGTTTATCCTTGAAATATTCTAAAATTTCATGAAAGCCTGCAAATATCTCTATCTCTGTATCTGGAGAGCTGAAGACTTGCTCCATGCCTACACGATCAATAATTTGAAGATATGCTTGAACGCTAAGGTGAGTGTAATAATTTTTTATCATAGCTTCAGCACCTTCTATATCTGCCATTCCTATTTGTGCTCTAAACATATCTTTTGTCAATTCTAATCCGTTTTTTTCTAATTGCTTTTTGAAATGTGAATAGTAAATAATTTCTGTATCTAAAATAGTTCCGTCCATATCAAATAATAGTGCTTTATACATGTAACACTCCTTTTTATATTATAATTTTTGGAAGGTAATGATCTGAATAATTCCCGATTGAGTAAAGGAATGTTTTTTAAATCCATTAGTTTCAAAATTGTTGATAATCTCATCTGGAGAAAAAATTTTGATACATCCAGCAGGGGAGAGAGGGACAAAAATATTCAAAAATCCTCGTAAAAATTCAGGACTATACATCTCATTAATATAAATCAATCCTTTTGGTTTTAATAAACGAAAAGCTTCTTGAGCAAAAATTTGTACATTTTCAAAATGATGGTAGGATAAATTAGTAGTCATAACATCAAATGAATTATCACTAAATGGAATGCTCTCACTAATAGCAGTTTCAAAATGCATAGTAGGATTGGATACTTGGGCTTGTTGAATCATATTTTTAGAGATGTCAACCCCATATCCTTCGAAATTAAATTGTTTAGAAAGCATATTGAGAAAAGATCCACTAGCACATCCAACGTCTAAAACTTTGCTATTTTCGGGTATAGAGATTAAAGATAATAATTTCTTTTTAAAAGGGAGCATTAATTTTGCCTCAAGGGAATGATCAAAATCAATAGCTTTACTGTTATAACTATCTTTTGAACGATCATGAAATATTTGTTTTTTTTCTTTTGACACTGTACTCTCCTTTTCATACTATTATATCATGTTTTTTATAAAAAGCAATTTATTCCATATATTAAAAAACACCACCCCGTTTATGAGATGGTGTTTTCGTTTAGAATATTTTTGTTTTTTCTATTTACTTATTCTTATCGAATAGATTGTTATGCTATTGTATTTGCTTGAGCTATAATTCTATCATGATCTCTGACAGAGTCACTTCCCATAGCAAGAACGTTCATAGGAACTTCTTTTGTAGGTTGAGATAATGTTCTATCAAAATCTCTGACAGCGTCGTTTCCCATAGCAAAAGCACTTGCTCCTGTACCACCGATTAATGTTAGTAATATAAATAATTTTTTCATAATATACTGTCCTTTTTGTTATTCAACGCGTTTGAATAATTTTATTTCATTTTTTTTACACTGTATAAAATAATAAGCCACATATCTTATTATAAGATTCGAAATTCATCAAAAATATTTTTATAATAATCAATTTATATCCTAAAAAAACCCTAAATGATAATTTTATCTATATATAATAAATAGAATTATATTATTATATCATGGTTCTTATAAAAAGCAATCTATTCTAGATACTAAAAGGCATTCACCTTCGGTATCCCCCCTATTGTTGGTAGTATCTATATTAATGAGGCTTCTCACACAAATTTATTAATAGAGATACTCCCTTGTGTATAGTGGGTAAATAGCTATTTTTTTGATATAACAACATACCTATTGACAATACTATCAATTTGATTTATAATATAGTTACAAAAATCTCAATAAACTAGAAATAGTTTATTTTCTATCTCATACTTTAGAATAAAAGTAGAGATTTTCTGTATAGAAGATCCTTTTTTATTTTAAAGTGTAGATACCTTGTATCATCTTATGATGATACTTTCCTATTTACCACATCATCGGTAAATTTATATAATTGCTCATGGCAGTTTGTATATTTTGATGATGTGGTATTAGATAGAAATATTTAAAACTGGTTTATTGAGATTTTTGTAATACAAGCTGTTATGGGCTTTTACTAATTTAGGAATATAATGACTAAAATTAGTTATCTTAGCTAGCACCCTTTAGGGAGCGTAAAAAGTGAAACTTTTTTAAGCAAGATTTCCTTAAACCTTATAGCGTTTGTTATGGGGTTTTTCTATTTTAAATAATGAACAAATTAATAATAATTATTTAATCGTGATAGGTGGCATTTATAAATTGGGGTGTGGTTATTCACTAGTGAAATTGGGATAGAATCAACTCCCTCAATTCTTATTAGGGCTTACCACCTTTGCCACCTATCACTTTATTATAAGGAGAAATATTATGAGAAATGTTAGCAAAATCTTTAGCAAAGTCTTTAGCAAAATCTTTGCCAAAGTCTTTGTTTTAATTTTTATGCTAGTTTTAAATACTTACACTAAAGATAATTACAATAGAGATGATTACAAATACAATCACAGCAAAG
>CAMRBT010000211.1 GCA_947040475.1 uncultured Brevinema sp. | reverse complement strand
TATACTTCTTGACAATATGCATGGGAGACTTTATAATATACTAATTATTACAAGGAGCTTATCAAGTGCCTACATTACCAGATTATAATCCTAGCGATTTCGAAAAAGCTTTAGGACTCGATGACTTACAACAAAAACGCTTTCACTCTACCCCTAACCCTGACAAAACTCCTTACACTATCGTGATGCCACCACCTAATGTAACTGGAATGTTGCATATGGGGCATATTTTGAATAATACGATTCAAGATGTCTTGATCCGTTACAAAAGAATGGACGGCTTCGAAGCGTGTTGGATTCCAGGATTGGATCATGCGTCTATTGCGACAGAATCCAAAGTGATTCAATGGTTAGAAACTAAAAATATCAAAAAAGCAGACATAGGTCGTGAGAAATTTCTTGAGTATGCTATGCAATGGAAAGAACAATACGGTGGTATCATTAACGATCAGCTCAAAAGGCTTGGGGTTTCTTGTGATTGGGATAGAGAACGATTTACCATGGACGAAGAATATTCTCAAGAAGTACTTCAATCTTTTATCGATTTATTTAATGCTGGTTTGATTTACAAAGGTAATAGAATGGTCAACTGGTGTCCCAAATCCAAATCTGCTATTTCTGATGATGAAGTTGAACACATAGAAGAACAGGGGCATTTGTGGCATTTTTCTTATCCTATCAAAGATAGCGATGCGACTATTACTATTGCTACTACCAGACCTGAAACGATGTTTGGGGATACTGCCGTGATGGTAAATCCTACAGATGAGCGTTATAAAGATCTCATTGGTAAAGTCGTGATCTTACCTTTTATGAATAGAGAAATTCCTATTATTGCAGATGATTATGTAGATCCAGAATTTGGTACAGGTGCGGTGAAAGTCACCCCAGCTCATGATCCTAACGACTATGAAGTGGGCTTGAGACATAAATTAGAGATGCCTATGGTGATGACAGAAGAAGGGACAATGAATAATACAGTCCCTGAGATGTTCCAAGGGCTTGATAGATTTGAAGCTCGTAAGCTTGTCGTTGAAGAAATCAAAAAACTAGGGCTCTTAGTTTCTATAAAAGAGCATACCCATAAAGTAGGATATTCCCAAAGAGGTCAAGTGCCTATTGAGTCAATGTTATCCGATCAGTGGTTTATCTCCATGAAAGAATTAGCAATAGAGGCCAAAAAAGCTGTGGCTAGTGGTGAGATAAAATTCTATCCCAATCATTGGGTCAAAACTTATGATTATTGGCTAGATAATATCAAAGATTGGTGTATTTCTCGTCAATTGTGGTGGGGACATCGTATCCCTATTTATACTTGTGAGTCTTGTGGACACCAAGAAGCTAGTCTTTCTACTATAGATCTTTGTCCAAAATGTCAATCTCCTGTTACTCAAGCCGAAGACGTTTTAGATACTTGGGCAAGTTCTTGGTTGTGGTCTTACGCAGTCCACAAAAATGACGAAGATAAAAACTATTACCACCCAACAGATACCCTCGTTACAGGTCCAGATATTATCTTTTTCTGGGTAGCTCGTATGATTATGGCTGCTAAACATTTTAGAAAAGAAATCCCCTTCAAGCAAGTTTATTTCACAGGAATTATTCGTGATGATCTTGGTCGTAAAATGAGTAAAACTCTAGGTAATTCTCCAGATCCTATGGATATTATGGAAGAATATGGTGCTGATGCTTTGAGATTTTCTATTATTCGTTTAGCTCCTTTGGGGAATGATATTCTTTATGCTTCTGATAAAATAGATCTAGGAAAACGTTTTGCAAATAAATTATGGAATGCTGCTCGATTTGTTATGATGTATGCAGAAAACAATAATTTTGATGTGCAAAATTGTAGTGATGATATTCTTTCTTATAATGTAGATGATTTTGATAAGAGTATTTTGACAAGATATAATAGCACGGTAGAAAAAATTAGAGATCATTTTGATAAGTTTAGAATTAATGATGTCGCCAAAGAAATCTATGATTTCATTTGGGGAGAGTTTTGTGATAAATATGTCGAAAACTCCAAAACTGCTCTCAATCACGAAGACCTTGAAATTCGTACTCAAAAACTCTATGTGATTTTGAGTTTGTTTAGACGACTATTAAAAATGCTCCACCCTATTATGCCTTTTGTTACAGAAAAATTATACAGAGAAGTTTTTGGTGCTAAAGAATTATTGTTTGCAGATTATCCTGTGGTAAACCAAAAAGAGATCTTCGAGCAATCCGATGAGCAAATGAAAAGACTAGATCAAGCTTTATATATGATTCGTGAAATTAGAGCAGAAAGCAATGTCCCACCTAGTGCTAGTCCTTCAGGAGTGATTTCTGTTTCTGGCGATCTCAAAGAATTCTTTGAGAGGAATATTTCTGTTACTCAAAAATTAGCTAAGCTTTCTGGATTAGAAGTAGTGGACGCGGGCAGAGAAGTGCAGAACGGAGAGGCGACTGCGTCTGAGTACGACTTCCAAGTATTTATCAATTTGGAAGGGAGCATAGACAAGGCAAAAGAGATAGACAGGCTGAGCAAGGAACAAGAGCGTCTCCAAAAAGCAGAAAAGTCTATCAATGGCAAGCTAAATAATGAGCAGTTCGTGGCGAAAGCTCCTGCTGAAGTCATCTCCAAAGAAAAAGCTAAATTAGAAGAAATTCAAAATGAATTGGTGAAAGTTCATAGTGCTTTAGCTATGTGGA
>CAMRBT010000210.1 GCA_947040475.1 uncultured Brevinema sp. | reverse complement strand
TCTTGTATTTTTTTTGTGTCTTGTACTATCCATTTAGCACTATAAAAAGAAACACCATCAACATGGGGGAATTTTCTTTCAAAATCGACTTGTTCTTTGATATGAGTCACAGGCCAATTCTGTTCGCTTAATTTGTAAACACCTAGTCCTATATACAAATTAACTTTGTCTTTTACAATATCATTCCACCATTTAACTAAGACACCATAGGGTGCAGCTTTGGTATCAAAATGCCAATAAAGTTGGGGCATGATATAATCGATCCATTGATTATCTATCCATTTAATCACATCTGCATAGAGATGATCGTAGTTAGTTTGACCAGCTAAGGTATCAGAACCTCTAGGATCTTCTGATTTGTTCCGCCAAACACCAAAAGGGCTAATTCCGAACTTTACATAACTTTTGCTTTCTTTGATCTTTATACCTAATGTTTTAATAAATTTATTGACACTATCTCTACGCCAGTCTTCTCTGGATTTGAATTTTTTACCATGTTTTTTCCAAGAACTATCATCATTAAATG
This sequence comes from uncultured Brevinema sp., assembly GCA_947040475.1. Taxonomy (GTDB): domain Bacteria; phylum Spirochaetota; class Brevinematia; order Brevinematales; family Brevinemataceae; genus Brevinema_A. The sequence goes on along the minus strand of CAMRBT010000210.1, from coordinate 2,179 downwards.
GGATAGCCACCCCATTACTATAACTAATATAAGGATAAAAATAGTCGTCCATATGCAAGGCATCGATATCATAATTATTTACAATTTCCATTATTTCTTTTGTTACATATTCTTGTACGGCTGGATTACCAGGATCAAAATAATAGCGATTATTATAAGTGATAACCCACTCTGGGTTTTTACGAGCTATGTGATTTTTACACAGAGTTGCGACACCTTCGCCATTGAGGACACGATAAGGATTGACCCAAACATGTGTTTCTATGGCTCTTTTTTGAGCCTCTTCAATAAAAAAAGCTAAGGGATCATAGCCTGGATCTTTTCCCTGAGTACCTGTAAGATAACGAGACCAAGGAGAAAGTTTTGATTTATAAAAAGCATCAGAAGTGGGTTTAACTTGAAGAATAGCAGCATTGAATTTTAATTCTTGAAGGGTATCTAATATTTTTATAAGCTCTGCTTGTTGCGTTTCTTTGGGAGCTCCTTGAGTAGAAGGCCAATCAATATTAAAAACAGTGGCTATCCATGCAGCTCTGAGTTCTCGTTTTGGCTCAGCAGAAAATAGTAGTGTTGGGGTAAGTAACAAAGTAAGTAGTAAGATTCGCATGGAATATCCTTGATGAAATTTGTATAGTTATTAGATGTGTTATTCAATAACGGAATTAATAAAATTTTCTTTATATCTTGTTAGAAAATTAATAGTGTGTTATACTTTAAATAAATTAATTGGAAGTATTTTTTTAAGGATTTATAAAATGGAAATTCTAAAAAAGAAATTAGAGCAAGATCTACAGGGTTTTGATGCTAAAAAGATTAAAGCAGTAGCTATAGATATTGATGGTACTTTAATCAACGAAAATTCAATTTGTACAGAGCGTACAGAAAAAGCGGTAAAAGACTTAATTAAAACAGGACGAGAAGTCTATATTGTTACAGGAAGAGCTATCACGACAGCTATGGCTTTTGCTAAACAAGTCGCTATTCCTAGATATATGATTAATTATAATGGAGGAGCTGTTTGGAATGTTGAATTACAAAAAAGAGAATTTGAACAAACAATAAGCCCTCAAGCAGGAAAAGACATCCTAAAATTCATTCGTAACTATAATGTTATGGCTCTTTTATATTCTGATGATCAATATTACTATGAAAACGAAAATGAATACCTAAAACAATATCTCAATAGAGTTACCATTCAGGGACATAAGCTGTCTTTAGATGAGCTTCCTGAGGGGTCTTTTCAAAAATTCTTTATTATGGGTGATGATGATGACATTCAGAATCTCTATAAAGCGATAGGCGATTCTTGTTCTAATGAAGTAACAATGTTTCTTACAACACCAGGGATGCACAATGCTGCTAATCCAGACACACCAGCTCGTTGTATAGAAATTATGGCTTACGGAGTCAACAAAGGTAATACTCTTAAAACATTACTAGCATCACAAAATATTTCTATGGATGAAGTTGTTTCTTTTGGAGATGATGTAAATGACACAGAAATGCTCCAAATGTCAGGCTGGGGGGTAGCAATGAATAATGCAAGACCTTCCGTTAAAGAGGCAGCTCGAGTAGAGACTTTAGCACATAAAGATGATGGAGTTGCCTACTTCATAGAAAAATATCTTCTATAAAATTTATAGATATAAATTTATATTAAAATCAAATAAAAGAGCTATATTATGTAGCTCTTTTATTTTTTGGGACTTGTTAAAAAATGTTAAAAAATTAAGTGTTTTTAGTGCTTTTTTGGGAGAAATCTAAAATAAAGATTAATCCAGCTCTTATTTGAATATCAAAGGGATTGTTATTAGGGAAAAACGCCCATTCATTAAAATCAGAATTATAGATATTCCATTGTACTCTTGTCCAGAGAGTGATACCATTCCCAAAAATAAAGTCTAAACGAGCATAATGTTCCATAGGGATAGCCTCACTGTTTGAAACATCACTATCATAAAACAAACCATTATTAACCATAAATTTAGAAAACCATCTAAAAGCAACATTTTTATGGAATTGTACATAATATAAAAATTCAATAGAAGGACTACTAATCCAAAATTCATCAATTTTCCCTTCTATGTCAGGATTCATTTGATTTCCAGCAAGAAAAAATCCAAAAATAAACTCAGATAACAAAAAATGTCCAAAATTTCCATTCACAGGGTTTGTAAAA
>CAMRBT010000209.1 GCA_947040475.1 uncultured Brevinema sp. | reverse complement strand
TAAATCCCTTTACTCTGTTGCTATTAATTTTATGATCTCCAAAGCATGTTCCAAAGATTTTTCTAAGGAAGTCAACGGGAGATATTCATAGATAGAATGCACGTTATGAGAACCTGTAAAGATATTAGGTGTCATTCTCCCTTTTGCGGAAAGTACAGAACCATCTGTCCCCCCTCTTAAAGGTCCTGATACCATAGGTATACCAAGGTTTTCCATTGCTTTTTCGACGATGCTTATAGGTTTTTTATTTTGAGATAAAAAATTAGAAATATTAGCATAGACATCTTCCATTTCTAAGTTGATTTTTGCTCTTGGGTATTTTTGCTGAATATCAGCAATAGCTTTTTTGACAAAGACTTTTCTTTCTTCAAATTTTTTCAAATCAAAATCTCTCACAAGAAGATCCAAGACAGCACCACTAGGATTGACTTTCATTTCTATAAAATAAAAGAATCCCTCATGATTTTCAGAATTTTCAGGAGTATCTAGTATGTCAAATTGAGCTACTAAATCTTGTGCTATCAACAAAGGATTTAGAAGGACATTCTTGGCTCTACCTGGATGAATAGACACCCCCTCTATAGTAATAATAGCCTCTGCTGCATTAAAAGTTTCATAATTAAAACTACCTATATAACTGCCATCAATCGTATAAGAAAATTCTACAGGTACTTTAGAAATATCCAAGGCTTTAGCCCCTCTCAATCCTATTTCTTCGTCGGGAACAAAAACCAAATAAACATCGCCATGCTCAACATTATTCTGAGTAAGATGTCTTGCTATACCCATCATCACAGTCACACCAGCTTTGTCATCAGCACCAAGTACACTAGTCCCATCGGTGACAAAAATGTCATCACCCAAGTAATTTTTAATTTGAGGGTAGTCTTCTACTTTAAAGAGAACTTTTTTATCCTTATCAAGATAAAAATCTTCCCCTGTGAATTTGATTAGATGAGCATTCACATCAGGACTAGCACCAATATCCACCGTATCTAAATGAGACATAAAGGATACTGCTGGTATATTTGCATTACCAGATATTTTAGCAATGAGGATAGCATCTTCTTGTAATTCTGTATCTGTAACCCCTAAAGAATGAAGCTCATCCTTTAGTAAAATAGCCAATTCCATCTGTCCTTCTGTGGTAGGTAGATAAGTTTGATATCTATCACTTTGAGATGTAATTCCCGTATAACGGATAAAAGCATCTTTTAAAAAATCTCTTTGCGTCATTTTTTTACTCCTATTTTTTTATAACATATTTTAATTCATGATAAGAAAAGGGATTGAGAACAAATTTTGTAATGTTTTTACTAGTAGCAATATTATTATAAAAATAGAATAAAGGAACAAAAGGAGCTTCTTTATAGATATGTTCTTGAGCTTTTTGATAAGCCTCTTTTCTTACTTTTGGATCATTGTCATTTCTTCCTATATCAAGATATTTATCTAATTCAGGATTACTATACATCATATAGTTTCCTCCAGTACCTCTACTAGAAGAGTGAAGAATAGCATACAATCCAGCATCTGCATCTAAAGGATTTGTTGTCCACCCTAGTAAAAACATAGGTGCTTCACCTCTTCCTAGACCTTCCACATAAGTAGCCCATTCATATACTGTTATATTTACTTCAAAACCTAACTCATTCAAATTAGCTTGTATAATTTCAGCTAGTTTCCGACGAAAACCATCCATCGCCCAAAGTTCTAATTTCATTCCTGGTTTAATACCAGCTTCAGCAATAAGTTGTTTTGCTTTTACTAGATCTCTTTCTCTTTTAGGAATACCATCGTAATAATAAGCTATTGTATCATTAATAGCAGAATCAGCTTGTTCAGCAGAACCAAACATAACTGCATCTATCATTCCCGGAATATCTAAAGACAAGGCAATAGCCTCTCTTACTTTAGAATTGTCAAAAGGTGCTTTGGTCATAGTCAAACCTAAATAGTCCATTCGAGAACCTTTTTCTTCTATATAAGTAACTTCAGGATTACTCATCGCTCTATCTCTATCAGCTCCATCGATATCATAAGCAATATCAATTTCACCTGTTTCTACAGATATCATACGTATAGAAGCTTCTGGAATAATACGGTAATTAACTCTTTCTACAAAGGCTGGGGTATCCCAATACTCAGCATATTTTTCGAGGATAATATTTTGACCCCTATTCCATTCCACAAATTTAAAAGGCCCTGTTCCATTATAAGCTAGCTCTGCAGCTCCTGTTTCGGATGCCTCCATAGAAGCTTTATGAGAAATCAAAAGCCCTGATGCTGAAAATAATGCCAAAGCAGAAGCATTAGGCTCATACAATGTTACTTGTATTGTCTCATCATCAATGATTTTAGATCCTTTGAAGACCCCTAGTGTTGATCTTAGTGTAGGTACAGAGATAGCCTGATCAATACTATATTTGACATCATCCATTGTAAGAAGATCGCCACTATGAAATTTTACGTTCTGACGAATTTTTAATTCTATAGTAGTTGGATCTATTAATTTCCATTCTGTTGCTATAGCAGGGATAAGATTACCCTTTTCATCTGCCGTAATCAATCGGTCAAAAATCTGCCAACGCACCTTATAAGAGTGCCCATCATTAATAGTGTAGGGTTTGATATCAGACGGCTCACTGGGTACAGCCACCACAAGCTCTGTGCTATTTGTAGTCTCACAAGCTACAGCCCCCAATAATAGACACATAATTCCTAATTTTTTTAACATAATAT
>CAMRBT010000208.1 GCA_947040475.1 uncultured Brevinema sp. | reverse complement strand
ATTAAATCCTAAAAGTCAATTTATGATATTAGATTTATTTAACTCTAAGCTTATAGAAGGGGCGTTGTTCTTATATAGATCAAAAGAGATAGTTTCGATTGCTTTATTATATTCCAAAAATTGCTGATTGTTTAGGTTAGCTAAATCTATAGGGGTATACTTCCCATCAATTTTTTGATACCATTTATTATAGATATTTATCATATCCTTAGGGACATTTCTATATAATAGAGAAATCATTGTGTTTCTATAAGGCAATTTACTCTCTGCTAAAATCATTAATGGGATATTCGCTGGGGAGAACCCTTTTTCTAAAGGTAATACTCCATTAGTACCATCTATTACCACAAAAGGTAAAGGCGTAGGGTCATTATAAAAAGCATCTTTATATTCTTGGGGGATATTATCAGATTCATTCAAAAATTGAGAAAAATCTGTACTATAATGATCTGATTTTAATACAATTAATGCATCTGGGTATTTTTGTAAAATCATCTTTTTAATAGAGAGGAGTCTTTCTGCGTTAAAAATACCGGCTTTAAGTAATTGATTAGCAGTATTTTTATTCTTTGCCAAGGCTAAAAAGCTTGTAATATCAGTCTGAGGATCATCTATTTTATCTGTAAAACCAATAGTTCCCCCATGCCCTATAAAAGTAAATCCAAAATAAAAAGGAGTTATAACATCTGGGGTATTTTGAATAATTGTAGTGATATTTTTTTCAAAAGTATAGGGATCTAATCTTTTACCAGACCAATCATTACCATACATATGAAATTTAATAGTATCAAATCCCCACACTTTGTAATAATCCTGCAAACCATATGTAGGGGTTACGGATTCTAAAGCAATGGGAGTATAACCATACTGTGATAACACTTTTGGTAAAACAGGATAAATAATATTAGTATGAGATGATGGAGGTTCTATAGGAATAGATCCAGTTAAAGAAACAAATCTAGCATGAAAACTTCCGTGCGTTTGATTAGGACCTGTATAAGTATTGTTATTCATTAATTCTCTATATTCTTGTGGAAAAGGGTCTTCTTCGAAGAGGGGAAGGAAGTGTCTATAGTCATAAAACGATTCAAAAACTAGTATAAAAATAGGTCTTTTATTTTTGGGAATAGTATTAGGAGAATTTTGTATAGGATAAATTGTTCTTTTTTCTTCATATTGTTTTAATAAATTAAAACTACTATTTACTACTTCTGGTGATATATTAATATTGGTATTTTCAATACGAGATCTAATTGTTTTAATAATACCACTAAAAAAGAATACTTGAGCAGGAGTCCTATTCCAAAATGGAGTAGAAACAGAGCTTGAAAAAAGTTGAGTATAAAAAAGTATTATTAATAAGGGAATGATTTTTAATATAAGATTGATTTTAAGCCAATTTTTGACAGAATTAAACACTAAATAACAGAGCCCACTTATCCATATAATCAAAAGACCACCATATGCAATTTTTACTGGTAGAATTGATACCGTTAATAAAGTGCCAAAGTTGTATAATTCTGATAATAGGAAAGGTTTGTTGAATATTTTGATGTAAAAATATTGAAGTATTACCGTTGGCCAAAGAATAACGGCATACCCTATCCAATATTGAATTTTATTACCTTTGGATAAGATATATAATCCTAGTCCTAAAGCTAGAAAAAAAAGACTATCATCGAATGACAGACCAGCTTGGGGCATCCCTAATAAAAATTGAAGATGAATCGTCAAATAGAGTAGTTGAGATGAGAGAATTATAAATAAACAAGATTTTAGAAGTTTTTTATAATTTATAGTGGTAAGACTTTGTTTTATAGACATTAATAATTCCTTTAATTATATTGTTGTTTACGATTCATTAAAAAATGCTTTGGCAAGTACTAGCCACTCATCTGGCAGATATACAGCAAGATAACCATGATTGTAGCCTTTTGCCTCGTAAATTTGGCAACTTGGTACCATCTCACAAAATTGTAATGCCGACTGCTTCACGCACTTCATCTCTTTTTCCCCATACCAATACTGAACCTGTGCCATAGTATTTTTCACACTATTTTTTAAAGTGTACTCCATCATGTAGGTACGATACATGGTCAGCAAAGTTTTAATGGGTGTGAGTGGCATATCCTGGACGTAAAGATCTTTGATTTCCTCGGGGAATTGCATGTTTTTTGGCAACATTTTGGGCATCATGGCAAGTTGCCAACGACATGATCTTTCACTAAAAATGAGTTTTCCAAGCAACTTAAAAACAGAAATAGAAAACCGTGCCAAGCCTAACTGTGGGTAGCATATACTACCGTCAATAATTGCCTTTTGTATAAAATCAGGACGACGGGATAGTAATTCCATAACAATTTGACCACCTAGTGATACGCCACACAATGCAAACAGGCGACCTCCACAATGATTGTCAATGTAGTCCAACAGTTTGTCAGCTTCATTCTCTGTAGAGATATAGTCACTGGTAAATTCCTCACCGTGACCGTCCAAGGTGGGGAGAATTACATGATAGCAACTGGACAGAGCTTCCGCCTGCCTCTTAAAATTCCACCATGCGTTGCCACCGCCATGTATGAGCATGATATGAGGATTTTTTGGATTTCCAAATTCTCTAAACTTCATAAATTTTCACCCATGTAAATATTATATTTCTAACTTTTATAATAGGTTTGAATTATTATTATAAGGGATATATTTATTAAAATCAATATATCATCCGTATATTATTGACAAAAATAATAATCTAATATATAATACTACAACTGTTTTATTAT
>CAMRBT010000207.1 GCA_947040475.1 uncultured Brevinema sp. | reverse complement strand
ATAGAACCTGAGCCTGTCATCGCTAGCTATGATAAGGGACTAGATCTGATTTTAATAGGATCTGATTTCAAAATATGGCAAATTCAAAAACAAACACCTACAGATACCTATACCTTTTCAGAGTATTGGGATACTCATAACAATGTTTATTATTTTGCAGACTTGAAAATCACTAATAATATTTTATATACCATAGATAAAAATCTTCAATATGAAAAAACCTGTAATCCTGCATGGATAGAAAAATATTCAAAATACGGAGACACAAATATTCTTGCAGAATTACTTTATGTTGGTAGTTTAGAGCCTCTAAAACGCATTTATTATGACCCTATAAATAAAATTCAATATATAAAAACCCTAAAGTTTATCAATACTGATGAGTATAAGATTGAACATAGAAACCCTGATGGTACCTCTTATTATGAGATAAATTATACAGATCTACCTGTTTACCCTACTCACGAACATGGTTGGGTAGTATATCTAACAAATATTCAAAATCAAAAATTCTTTATATCTATTGATGGATTACATTTAGATAATGGAGCAGAAGATTCAGACGGTGACTACTAGGCAATTAATAGTGATATAGAATTTTATTAGAGTATACAGATGGTATTTATGATTTTACTAACTATTCTATACAGGATGATCCTGCATACCCATATATTACATCTAATGATTATATTGTAGATCTTTCTTTTACAAATTCTAAACATCTATATTATATCGATCAAAAAATATATGGAGAGTATTCATTGCAATTTGATGAATATTTATCAAATACTAATTCAAATTAAGAAGGTTATCCTATGAAATATCTAATAATACTAATTTTACTAACAATGAGCTGTACTGATAAAAAACAAATTGCTGAGCCTATTATAGCAGAAGTGATAGAACCTGAGCCTATTATAGAAAAAGCTCCAGAGCCTAATCTTCCTACTGCAACATATCAAATTGATAACAGTCCTTTTTATTCAAATCAGAATCTTATAACAGTTTACTATGGGGGTGATAGCAGTTTTATATTATGGGATCCTAAGAAAAACCAGTATTATTGGATAGAGCTTTCAAATGAAACTAATAATATTCAGTATACATTAGACTCTCAATATCAAACTATTACTTCTCTAGATAGTAAAATACCCTATAATACTAATATTGTATTTACAGGGTATTCACCACTAGATGAATATAAAAATAGTCAGTATACAAAAAACAATTTTATTCATGGAGTGTATGTTAATACCAATACTTCTGAATTATATAAAGCTCAGATATATCTAATCCTAGATGATGGATATGGTGATGCATCTGGTACTGTGTATAATATTGTTGAGGGAACTGATCATCTACCAATATATCCAACACGTAGGCTACAGTACCCAGACGGTAGATACATACACGAAACATATTATACTAATGAACAGGGTCAAGTATTTAATCGTAATACTTATAATTCATTTGGGGGTTTAAATTTGTTGAACATAAAATTATCAAATAATATTATTCTTTCTAACGAAGAGTAAAGTGTATATACCTTGATCTCTCCATTGTACTACCTGAGAATAAACCTTTAGCCGCTACTACTGTTGTTGTTTTTGGACTTAGATCAAAAGCTTGTCCTATTTGATGAAATGATGGAGTGCAAATTTTTTCATCAAATATTTTGAATAGTAATGTTTCACACAAAGGAATATTGTCTTTATATTGTATTTCGTCTGATGTAATCTCTTTGCATATGTCATCAAATCTAGTATTATAAGGTGTTGTAACTATTGGTTTTTGACCATTTACATATAGTCCTTGTACTAATTCTATATAAGGCTCACTAACTCCTGTATATAAATTTTTCATTCCATTTTCAGGTAACAGTCTAGCCATTGTATCTGCTTGCATAGCAGATGTTCTATATCCACTTGATATTTGAACTTTTTCATAATTTGTACCAAGTTTATAAAATGTTTTTTGTAACAATTCTATTAATTTATTCCTTGTATTAGTTAACACATTACTATCACTAAATCTAGTGCCTGTTGTTATACTGTCATACTTTGAATCCCAATCTAACAAAAATTTATAGCTATCAGTATCCATTCCAAAAGTAAAAGTATTTGCAGTTTTTGAAGCCAAAGATTCCACAAAAGAAGCAAGCTCTATCATCTCATCTATTGTTAACGAAAAATTTCCACTATATTTTTTTAATAATGCTATAGCTTTTGTTATATGATATGTTTGTATTTTAGGACTTATTTTGGCTCTATCACAATAAAATCCACTTCTACTCCAGTTCCACAATAATGCAGAATAACCGTTGCTTTGCAAGAATTTATTTGCATATTCTGATAATATATTCTTCACATGTCCTTTTGTATTTGCCCATATTTTAACGCCATCATCTGTCATTATGATGATTGTTTTATTTTCTCCTATTGTTGATAATCTGTCAGTTCCTTGTAATTCTTTTCCACTATAAAAAAATCTTGTACTCATTATAATTCTCCTTATTTTCCCATTCTTTGTTCTAACATTTTGATAGTTCCTGTGCAACAATCCATTTTACTAACCGTATAACAATCTTTTTTAAGATTAGACTTCTCCGTGCTACTCAAAGGTGTACAACAATAACAATCATCTAAACATTTTGCAGATAATTGCTCTACTTTATCTCTTGGAGCAGAACAAGGACAGTTACTAGTATGTCTGCAAGTGCTATTTTCTCTTTCTAGCTTAACTGCTAGATCATTGATTTGTGAAGGACTCACAGACGCACCCAT
>CAMRBT010000206.1 GCA_947040475.1 uncultured Brevinema sp. | reverse complement strand
GATTTTCTTGTTGCAAGTTATGATTTTCTTGTTGCAAGTTATGATTTTCTTGTTGTAGATTATAGTAATCTTGTTGTAAGTTATGATTTTCTTGTTGTAAGTTTTGTAATTTCAATAAAAATATAACACTATCATCATCTATTTGTTTTATTGTGTAAATATAGAATGTAGCAAAGTCTTTTTGAAGTTCAGTAACTGAAAATTGTAATGTTAATAATATTTTCTTAATTGTTTTCAGATAATCTACTTTATTTTTTGTTAAATTATTATAATATACTAATAGGTTTGGCATATATTCTAACACTATAGTTTTAGAATGTTTTTCTCCAGAAAGAATGATAAAAAGAGATAACAATCCATCCAATTCTTGTGGTGAAACAGTATCTAAAACTAGCATTATTCTAGCAAAGCTTTGTAGACCTAATTCTTTTTGCATCATATGTGTATGTTTAATATTAAGAGTTAGAGATAAACAATCTAAGATTTGTTGAAAATTCCCTATATGATTGCTGACTAGTTTGCTAGTTAAATCTTTATTAGTAGAAGAGTCTTGATGTTGTCTATAAAAATATAAAGAGTCTTGGATACCTATATAAGACTTAGCTGAATTCATAATGAGAGAACAGATAAAAAAATCTTCAGCCATATTTAGGTATAAATCTTGAGAAACATTCTTAATTGCTTTTTTATAAAGATCTTTTGTTACGATACGATTAGCAAGATTAAAGGCACGCATAGTATCAAAATAAAGGTTTTTAATTTGTTGAGAATCTGTAATTAAAGTATCAGATAGAGGTAAAAGCCAATTTATTATACCAGGATCAGGATGTTCCATAGTAAATTGGATAACATCTGCTTGTGTGCTATTTATAGTGTGAACTAATATTTGTAAACCAATTAAAGTGGGAATATAATCATCTGGATCCATACACCAAATATAATCCCCAGTAGCATTAGTAATACCAGTATTACGAGCTTGTAATACACTACGATTGTGTTCATGTTTAATATATTTAATACGAGGGTCTTTGGACATATATTCGAGAATAATAGCTTCCGAATTATCAGGAGAGCAATCATCTACAATGATGATTTCAATATTTTTGAAAGTCTGATTGATAATAGAGTCTACACACTCTTTTAGGTAAAGTTCGGCATTATAAACAGGGATGACAATAGATATTTTAATATTATTTGGAGATATAGAATTATCCACATAAAATAAATTCAGAGAGGGATATTGCCCCAATTCTTCTTTAGTTATTTTTATGTTTTGTAAGAGTTGCAACGTTTGCTCTTGAAAAATTTCTCTATATATAGATTTCACTTCTTTGTAGTAATAATACAAATGTTGTACAAGAGCTTCTAAAAAACATTGTCTATAGAGTTCTTCTTTTTTATTCTGTTGTAAGAATGAATAAATATTAAGGTATATTTGAGGGATATCTTTACGAGATACTTCTCTCTGCCCCATAATAGAATTAGCCCTTTGTCTGTAATGATAACACTTTTTATTACTACCAATAACAGAAGGCTCTACCATAGCTACATATTTGAACCAAAATTCTTCATCTTCGTGTTTTAGATGTTCAGGAAAAGTTAAATTGTTATTAATAATATCAGAACGTCTGAAAATTTTAGTACAAGCAGTCACATTTTTACTCTTATCAAAATTTTGGTGGTCTGTGGTAGTTAAAGCGTCAATATCACAATCAAAAAAAGGATCATAAGTTTCTTCTTTAGTAATATCATCAAAGTTAATCACACTAAAAACACCTAAATTAGCTTGGTGTGTACCCATGAGAGAAAGCATAGTTTTATAAGTGTTTAGATCTATATAATCATCACTATCTACAAAAGCAATCCATTCCCCTGTAGCGTTAGTAATACCAGTATTACGAGAACCACCAAGTCCAAGATTTTTTTCATGTTTGATATATTTGATACGAGGATCTTTTTGTTGGTATTCAAGAATAATAGATTCTGAATTATCAGGAGAGCAATCATTAATGATAATAATTTCGATATCTTTAAAAGTTTGATTTATGATAGAATCTAGACATTCTTTTAGATAAATTTCAGTGTTATAAACGGGAACTATAATGGATAGTTTAGGTGTCATGTTAATTCCTTACGACAATAATTTTTTTTAAGATAGGATACATTTTTAATTTTTTAGAGATTACGACAATAATTTTTTTAATTTTTTGTTTTCTTGATAATTGTCCAAACACATACCATTTATCGTTATGTTGAATATTATTTTGATTTAAAGATGCAAAAATATGGTTTCGTACAATTTTTCGAGATATGGCATTGTCAATATAAAGTAAATTTAAAAGAGGGTATTGTTCTAAATCTTTTTCTGTTATTTCCATATCTTGGAAGAGTTGTAATGTTTGTTGTTGAAAAGCAACTCTATATATAGGATCTACCTCTTCGTAGTAATAATGAAAATATTGCATGGGAGATGACAATAAATATTGTCTATAAAGTTCTTCTTTTCTATTTTGTTGCAAAAATGAATAAATATTCAAACATATTTGAGGGATATCTTTACGAGATACTTGCATTTGTCCCATAATAGAGTTAGCTCTCTGTCTGTAATGATAAAACTTTTTATTACTACCAATAACAGAAGGTTCTACCATAGCTACATATTTGAACCAAAATTCTTCATCTTCGTGTTTTAAGTATTCTGGAAAAGTTATATTGTTGTTAATAAGATCAGAAAGTTTGTAGATTTTACTCCACGTTGTAGGGCTAGATATAATACGGAAATTTTGATGATTTAGGTTAGTTAAAGTGTCAATATCACAATCAAAAAAAGGATCATAAGTTTCTTCTTTAGTAATATCATCA
>CAMRBT010000205.1 GCA_947040475.1 uncultured Brevinema sp. | reverse complement strand
ACTACCCAATCAATGATAGATTATTTGATAGTGCGTAAAAACTTACAAAATAAAAAATGACAAATATCACTAAACTCACCCACTCTCTAAACATGATATTTCAAGATAGTTCTCCTTCTGCTAAAATAGCTCTTGCTGTTTCTGGGGGTAGCGATTCTATGTTTTTGTTATATTTATGTGCTCATATTTCAAAAAACATTATTGTCTTTCATGTCAATCATCAAACTAGATCAGAATGTCAAGAAGAGTCTCTGATTATTAGTCGTTATTGTGAAGAATTAGGAGTGGAATTTCAAGAATTAAAAGCTGAAAATTTGTCCTTGAATATGGCTGATTTTGAAAATAATGCCAGAAAAGAGCGTTATAGACTTTTTACAGAAAAGGCAAAAGAATATCATATCACCCAAATTTTAACAGCACACCATCAAGAAGATCTCATAGAAACTGTTTTTCTAAAAATTCTAAGAGGATCGCTAAATATTTTTATTCCTAAAAAGAGAATGTTGGATAATGATACCTCTTTGGAGATCATAAGACCTATGCTTTTTATTTCTAAAGAAGAAATCGAATCTTATCTTAAAGAAAATGACATAGTATATATAGAAGATAGTTCTAATAATGACAAAAAATATCTTCGTAATTTTTTACGATTAGAAATCATACCTCTATTAAAAAAAAGAATAGAGGGCTTTAGCAGTAAAATCCTTAGCTTATCAGAATCAAGAGTTGAAGAAGAAGATTTTTTATCTTCTTACACTAAACAAAGAGAACAAGATTTATTTGTCAACAACAAATGCTCAGTGCAGGAATTTTTGCAAGAACATATAGTTATACAACAACGCTTAATACAAGATAAAATGATACATTCTTTTGGAGCGAATATTTCTCGTGCTCATCTCTTGAAAATCATTGTCTTAATACAGACAAATAAAGCACATAGCATCAAATTATATAGCTCTTTTCATGGTGATCTTTTAAAAGAAAATGGTGAAATTGTAATTATTTTAAATAATCCTCATAAAAGGCTTGAAAAAAAAGCATTTATCATTCATAATAAAATAATATCACTGGAATTATCACAATGGAAAATCAAAAAAGTTGTGGGACAAGGGATAGTTTACACGATAGATGATGAATTGTATTTAAGATTACCCCACGATGGAGAGCGTATTGCTTGGAACAAAGGGACTAAAACGATAAGAGAGATTCTAAAAGATAAGAAGATCCCATTATCTCAACGAGCCTTTGCTCAAGTTATTATAAAAAACGATGTAGTTGTGGGTTTGTGTGCTAAAGATTTTGTTTATCTTATCCCTAGTGTTAGAGCTACAAAAGATCAATCAGGTTTATATATTATAATATAATAAATATATATTTTACGATAAGGAACATTGTTGATGAAAAAGTTAGAAGTTTTGTACAGTGAAGAGCAGATTGCTGAGCGTGTAAAAGAAATTGCTCAAGAAATCAACGATTATATCGGAGACGATGAAGCTGTTATCATCGCCAATCTTAAAGGTGCAATTCCTTTTTATGCAGATGTTTTTCGTCGTCTTACAGGTAAAGTTCGTATGGACTTTATAGAAACACAAAGTTATGTTAATAATACGAGTTCTGGACATGTAAAAATTGCTAGAGATCTTTCAGAAAATGTAGAAGGTAAAAAAATAGTAATTATAGAAGATATTTTAGATACAGGGCTGACTTTTGAACACATTCTAAAACATATCAAACACTTTCACAATCCTAAGGAATGTAAGATTTGTGTCTTATTAAATAAAGAAGAAAACAGAGAAGTGATTATTAAAGCAGATTGGATAGGTTTTGAAATTCCAAACCACTATGTAGTAGGTTATGGATTGGATGATGAACAATATCTCAGAAATTTACCATATATAGGTTATTGGGTATAAAAATTTGCTTTTATTTCAAATGATTTATACATTTATATCAGAAAAACACTAGAAGGAATCAATAATGGATAAAAAGAAAAAAGCTAAAAAAGGTTTTTCATCGAACGGAAACCAAGGACTGACTATAGGAGTGTTTTTATTAATCACTCTAGGTCTTTTTGTCGTATGGTCCAATTTTCAATCTCCTGCAACAATATTGGAATACTCTAAATTTTTTACAAAATTAGAAAATGGTGCTGTAGAATCCCTTACTGTTCAAGGGCAGTCTATTAGTGGAATATTTGTTAACGAAACTACTGGCGTACCCGAAAATTTCACAACAGTGATCCCTATGAATGATCCTACTCTATTACCACTTCTAAAAGAAAAAAGTATTGTTATCACAGGAAAACCTATACAATCATCTGGAGCTAGCAGCTCTTTTTGGTGGATCTTAATTATTTCTGCTGGTGTGTTAATGGTATGGTCTTCTTTATCCAAAGGCGGTGGCGGTGGCGGTCCCGGACAAGCAATGAGCTTTGGGAAAACTAAAGCTAGACTTCATAGTGATACTGGTGAGAAAAAAATGTTCTCTGATGTTGCTGGAGTAAATGAGGCCAAAGATGATCTCGAAGAAGTTGTAGAATTTTTAAAACATCCTAAAAAATTCCTCGATCTAGGGGCAAAAATCCCTAAAGGGGTTCTCTTAGTAGGCCCTCCAGGAACAGGTAAAACTCTTTTAGCTAAGGCTGTTGCTGGTGAAGCAGATGTTCCTTTCTTTAGTGTTTCTGGTTCTGAATTCGTTGAAATGTTTGTCGGTGTCGGTGCTTCAAGAGTGAGAGATCTTTTTGCTAATGGACGTAAAAAAGCTCCTGCTATTATCTTTATCGATGAGCTTGATGCTGTTGGTCGTGCTAGAGGTTCTGGTTTTGGTGGTTCTCATGATGAAAGAGAACAAACACTCAACCAAAT
>CAMRBT010000204.1 GCA_947040475.1 uncultured Brevinema sp. | reverse complement strand
GATGGGCTTATCCCAATTTAAATTCGGTCAACAACTAGGTTTAGCTACTATGGTTGTATCTAGAATTGAATCAAATGAAACAGGTCTTAAAGCTCCTATATTAGCGAAACTCGATGAATTAGGTGTTAATATATCTTGGTTACTTACTGGGAAGGGAAATATATTCAAAAAAGATCCAGCTAAAGATACTTCTATAGAAGAGTCTAATGAGCCTAAATCCTATTCCGTACCTATTGTAGATGTACAAGCATCTGCAGGTGCTGGTGTGATTAATGAACATGAACTAATGATTAGTACTACTGAGATTGGGCTTGAATTTAAAAATTATTGGGGATTAGATACTGTTATTATTAGAATTCATGGAGACTCTATGGAACCTACTATTTCTAAAAATTCTTGGATTTTAGTTAAAAAAGTTGAAACTCTAAAATCTGAAGGGATATTTATCTTTATTCAAGATAACGAACTTCGTTGCAAGCGTATCCAGAAAAAAGGATCTGGTGAGATCATCGTTAAAAGTGACAATCCTCTTTACGAGACGGAAATATATCCTAAAGGATCTACCCAACTAGGAGAATTAACTCTTATCGGGGAAGTCGTTGGAAGTATCGATAGAATATAAAATCATCAATTAAATATTTAATTAAATACAAAAAGCCTACTATAGCAATATAGTAGGCTTTTTTTGATTACCCCTCGCCCATCTTTATCTTACTCTCTATATTATCAATTTCAAATCCCTCTTATTCACCTCTCATTTTTTAATAATTTTTTCTATAAAAGTGTCCAAATTTCACATAAATATTGTAAAAAGATAAAAACAATTACCATTTCTAAGAAAAATCTCACCAAAAAATTTTCAAACAATTACAATACCTGTATATAAACTGTGAAAATATTTGTGAAAATAAATCTGAAATGGCCACCATTTCTAAAGGGAATTATCGATTTATGTGCTATACTAGTTTATCAAATATTCAAAAAAGGGAATATTATTATGAAAGTATCAGAACCAATCAATGTTATTTCTTGGTTAGAAAAGCAAATAAACTATACAATGCAAGAAATAGAAAGCGATAGAGACGATGATTCTTTGTTATCTATTTTAGATAAATATATTTCTATGAAAAAAAAATATGAGGGATCTATAGATCATCTTCATGAGACAATACGTGTTATGCAGGACTTTGCTACTTTTATTCAAGAGCAACACCCTGAAAAAAACAGCATAGTAAAAGAGATGGTTCATAAATTTTTACATTCTAAATAGGAGTTTTTAATGCCTAAAAAAATATCCTATACAGAATTCAAAAAAAGCATCCCTCAAATTTTAGAATTATTTAATACCTCCATTACTCCTTTAGAAAAAGACAGTAAAGAGCAACGTATTAAAAAAATCAAAAAAGATTTTTGGTTCTTTTTTAGGAATTATCTACCTCACTATGCTGATGTAAAAAGTCCTAAGTTTCATAAAGAGATCATTACTTTATTAGAAGAGAGTAATTCACCCCTTATCATTGGAGCTCCTAGAGGATTTTCAAAATCTACTCTAGTCAGTTTTGCCTATGTTATTTGGTGTGTTCTTATAGAGAAGTATAAATTTATTGTTATTATTTCTGCTACGGATACCTTGGCTGAAGATCTCTGTGATTTTATTAGAATTGAATTTTCTGACAATATCCGTATTTTATCAGACTTCGGGAAACTTCTTCCTCAACAAGGTGCTAGTGGTGATTTCATCGCTCATAAAACACGCATATTGGCAAGAGGAAGAAAGCAAGCTATACGAGGATTCCGTTCTCGAGAGCATAGACCTGATCTAATTATTTTAGATGATATTGAAAAAGATGAAGAAGCTATTAGTCCAAAGATAGTGACTAAAACACTTAATACTATCACTAGAGGACTCATTCCCTCTCTCAAGCCTGGAGGTAAATTAATTATCATAGGGACTATTTTGAGAAAAAGATCTGTAGTAGGAACGCTACTTCTTAGTGATGAAGAACCTTGGAATATGTGGAGTAAAAAGATATATAGAGCTATAGAACCAACTTACAAAGGAAAAGAAAAATCCCTATGGGAACAACGTTTTCCCCTTCGTTTTTTACAAAAACAAAAGATCATTATGGGTGTTTCTGCCTTTAATGCAGAGTACCAAAATATGCCCACAGATGATGAATCTGGTTTGTTCAAAGAATCTTATATAAAAGACGGAAATATACTACCTGATTCTTCTAAAATCTTATTTATAGATCCTTCTGTAGATGGGATAAAAAACAACGACTACAAAGCCTGTGTATTAGTAGGTAAAGACAGTGAAGGAATGTTTGAGATTATTGATGCATCACTGATACAAGGGGCAGATATTCCATTTTTTGAGAGTGTTTTATCCATCTATCAAGAACATCAAGAATCTATCTTAGGGACTTATATAGAAAGTAATTCTTTTCAATTTTATTATATGAAAGAATTGGATAAATTCGCAAGAAATAAAGATATAGACTTGAGAATATCAGGCGTTAAACATTATCAAAAAAAAGAGCTTCGTATTTCACGTCTGTTGCCTCTCTTTGAAACAAATCGAATTGTCTTTAACCCCATATTTAGAAAGACTAGTCATGGAAAAACACTAGTAGAACAATTGATATTTTTTCCCAATTCTAACATTCATGATGATGGGCCAGACGCTTTAGCAAGTGCTATTGATATTTTATCAAAGTTAGATCACAAAACAACAGCAACAAGTGCTTACCAAGTACTTCCTAAAAAACCAAACAAATTCCAAAAAAGGAGCTCTTTCTATGGCTAAAACAAACAAGCTAGAAAAAATAAAGACCTTAAAAATGTTACAATTATGGGGGCAATT
>CAMRBT010000203.1 GCA_947040475.1 uncultured Brevinema sp. | reverse complement strand
TGGTTTCTTACTCAGCGTAAAAAACAAAGTTTTTAAGCAGAGTTCAGAGATACAAGGAGTGCAAGCTACGATACTTGTCTTACTCTAGCTTGCACCTAGCGTAAGCATAGGGATCGTAAAAAGTGACACTTTAAAGCAGATTTCCGAAAACAACTAATAAACACTTGACAAATTATAAAGAGTGTGATATTATACTAAGTAAGCTTATTATAATATCACTTATTATAATAGAGTCGTAAAAACAAAAGGAGCGTTTATTATGTTTTACAAAGAGTATTCAGTTACAGGAAAAGTAAGCCTTGAAAAGGTTTGGAGTTTCTATGAAGATGTATCAAAATGGTGTGAATGGGATAAGAATTTAGATAAAGTCGAACTACAAGGCGACTTTAAAAATGGCAGTACAGGAACTATGTTTTTGGCTATACCTAATACCTCACCCGTTACATTCACCCTAGAACATGTCACAAAAAATGAGCGATTTTTATCTGCGTCTTCTTTAGGTTCTGTTACTATTATGGTGGATCATCTTATCACTCAAAATATTGACAAAGAAGTAACAATACAGCATATTATTACAGTTAAAGGCGACAATGAAAATATGGTACAAGGAATTGGTACTAATTTAACAAAAGATCTTAAAGAATGTATGGAAAATATCTTATTATTATCTAAGTAAAAAGGAGAAAGAATCATGGACTTTGAATTTTCAAAAGAAAAAAGTATAGGTTTATTATTTTGGCAAAGCTCTATGTTATGGAAAAGAGATATCAACAAAACACTTGTTAATTTTGATATTACACACACACAATATGTTATTTTAGCAGTAATTTTTCATTTGGATAAATCTGGTGAAAAAACTACTCAAAAAAAAATATCTAATATTTCTATGATTGATACCATGACCATCTCAAAAACTGTACGATTAATGCAGACAAAAAAACTCATTGAGAGGACAGAAGATCCTCAAGATAGTAGAGCCAAAATAATGAAAATCACGATAACAGGTATGGAAATTCTAGAAAAAGCTATACCAGCTGTAGAAAGTATTGATAAAAACTTTTTTATGCTATCGAATAAAGAATTAGGAAATTTTATGGATTTAATGACAAAGTTAAAACTACATAACTCTCAATAAAACCACTAAATACCCCCCTACAAACATAGCTATGTCCCTGTAATTGTAAAAAACACTGCAATATGTTATAATATTACCATAGATTAGAATATAAATTAGGAGTTGTTTATGAAATCAGCAATTAGTCTAAAAAGTATTTGGGAGTCTTACCACTTTCCTATCATACTATTAAGCTCAATTATTTTTGGTAGTATCGTAGGAATGAAGATGGGCACAGATGCCAATATCTTCAAACCTCTAGGCGATATTTTTATTAATGGAATGTTTACTATCGTTGTGCCTTTGGTATTTGTAACTATTAGTGGTTCTATTTCTAATATGACTGATCTCAAAAAACTTGGAAATATCCTCAGAAGTTTACTTGTAGTTTTTGTCTCTACAGGTTTAGTCGCAGCGATTTTAATTTTGACTATAGTTACTATTTTCCCTCCTGCTCAAGGGGTACAACTAGATATGCCTGCTGCTGAGATAATCCAACCTTTCAAAACAGGGTCTCAAATTGTCAATACTTTTACCGTTGATGATTTTCCTGCTTTATTATCAAAAAAACACCTTCTTCCTTTAATTATTTTTGCATTACTTTTTGGTTTAAGTATTAGCTTAGCTGGCGACAAAGGCAAGCCCATCGCTAAAGCATTAGATTCTTTATCAGCAGTATTATTAAAAATGATAGGTTTATTAATGTATTATGCGCCTATAGGTCTTGGAGCTTATTTTGCAGCATTAGTAGGACAATACGGTCAAGATCTCATTGGGTCTTATGCACGAGCAATGCTCATCTATTATCCTTTATGTATCGTTTATTTTGTTGTTGCCTTTCCACTTTATGCCTTTATCGCTGGTGGCAAAGAAGGCGTACGCCGATTAAAATATATCATTTCTCCAGCTATTACTTCTTTAGCTACTCAAAGTAGTATTGCTACTATTCCTGTCAACCTCGAAGCTTGTGAAAAAATCGGTGTCCCAAAAGAGATCAGTAACATCGTTTTACCTCTTGGAGCAACAGCTCATATGGATGGAACTGTTATTAGTACCATTCTAAAAATATCATTTTTATTCGGTATCTATGGTCTTCCTTTTACTGGAGTTGACACTTTTGCTATTGCTTTATTGTTATCCCTCGTTGGAGGTGTAGTCATGTCTGGTGTTCCCGGTGGTGGACTCATAGGAGAGATGTTTATTGTTTCTATGTATGGATTTCCACCCGAAGCATTCCCTATTATTGCGACGATAGGATATTTGGTTGACCCACCTGCTACTATGATTAATGCTACTGGTGATACCGTTGCATCTATGTTAGTAACCCGTATGGTTGAAGGCAAAGATTGGATCGCTAAAAACTTAGGGTAATCACTTAACTACAAATAAAAAAAGCACAGGAGCAATTCTTGTGCTTTTTTTACGATATCATTATTGCTATTTTTAGCTAACTATTTTACAATTAATGATAAAGGAGTTATTTATGCTTATTAATAAATATATAGATCATACCGTCCTCAAAGCTGACACCACAGAAAAACAAATCCAACAACTATGCAAAGAAGCCCTAGAACATCAATTTTATGCAATTTGTATTAATGGATCTTATGTCCCTCTAGCAGCCAAATTATTAAAAGGTAGTGATGTCAAAATCGCTGCTGTTATTGGATTTCCACTTGGTGCTATGAGCACAGAATCCAAAGTTTTTGAAGCTCAACAATGTATCAAAGATGGTGCTACAGAAATTGATATGGTTATTAATATTGG
>CAMRBT010000202.1 GCA_947040475.1 uncultured Brevinema sp. | reverse complement strand
TATACACGTATCGCTTTATTAGAATATATTTTAGGAGTTCATTAATGCAATCTATTACTTCGACTATTCTTAATACGACACTCTTGAGTCCTGATTTATTTGTTCTTGATATTAGCTTTCCTTATCCTGTGCAGGCAGGACAATTTGTGATGATTAAAGTACCCGATAACTCTAAAATTCTTCCTCGCCCTATTAGTGTTTTTAATTATGATCCTAAAACTCAAAGCTTATCCTTATTAATACGTAGTCGTGGACAAGGTTCTATCCTATTATCAAAAATGTCTCTTGGACAAAAAATAGATGTCTTTGGAAGTTTGGGTAAAGGTTTTGATACGAATATAAGTGGTAAGAATATTATTCTGATGGGAGGAGGCGAAGGTATCGCTCCTATGCTCCTCACTAGCGAACTACTCAAAAAAGACAACGATGTTTCTGTATTTGCTGGTTTTCGTCATCAAATCGAAGCTTCTACCTTGGACTATTTTGATAGTGATTTAGATATTCAATACACCGCTCAAGATCACTCAGAAAATTGTGCTCGGGGATTGATTACTGATCTCTTAGATGATATTGATGAGCCTGATTATATCTATACTTGTGGACCTATCCCCATGATGAAAGCTATCTATACTAAGGTACTACATAAAAAATGGAACACGCAAGTATTTATCTCTATGGAAAGTCATATGGCTTGTGGAGTCGGAGCTTGTGTTGGTTGTACAGTAAAAGATTCTCATAATAATTCTATAAAAGTTTGTACCGCTGGACCTGTATTTCTTGCACAGGAGATTTTCAATGTCTAATTTATCTATTAATTTTCTTAATCATAGCCTAAAAAATCCTCTCATCGCTGCTTCTGGCACTTTTGGATTCGGAGAAAACTATCAAGAATTTTTTTCTCCTGATGAGCTTGGTGGTATGGTATTAAAAGGACTAACTCCAGAACCTCGTTCAGGAAATGATGGGATTCGTCTTGCTGAAACTCCCTCTGGAATGCTCAATTCTATAGGCTTACAAAATCCAGGTTTAGAATATTTTGAATCTCATATTCTCCCAACTCTCAAAAATGCTAACAATCTCCGTATCGCAAACATCAATGGAAAATGTATAGAAGATTACGAAATTCTTGCAGCTCGTGCTGATTCTTGGGAAGAAATTGACATGATAGAATTAAATATTTCTTGCCCTAACGTCAAAGAAGGCGGAATGGCTTTTGGTACTGTCCCTGAAATTGCTGCCGAAGTTACTAAAAGAGTCAAAGCCTTGATTCATACTAAGCCCCTCATTGTAAAATTATCTCCCAATGCTATGGATATAGGTGCTGTTGCCCATGCTGTAGAAAATGCTGGTGCCGATGGCTTATCGCTTATCAACACATTACTAGGAATGGCTATAGATATCAAACAAAAAAAACCAGTTCTTGGAAATATCTTTGGTGGATTGTCCGGGCCTGCGGTAAAACCTATTGCCTTGAGAATGTTATGGCAAGTAAGACAACAGACCTCCCTTCCTATCCTTGCTGGTGGTGGGATCTTTAATGTACACGATGCTATTGAATTTTTAATGGCTGGAGCAGACGCTTTGTCCATAGGTACTGCATTTTTTAGCGACCCTCTTGTTGCTCAAAAAATATTAAAAGATTTACAAGAATATATGGATATAGAAAATATCACCTCCCTAAAAGAAATTATAGGCATTGCCCATAAATAATATTAACATAGGAGTCATCTATGACAGCGCAAGAAAGATTAATCGTAGCTTTAGATTTTAAGACTGCTAAAGAAGCAGAACAAATGGTTTTAACTTTAGGAGAACATGTTTCTTTTTATAAAGTAGGATTGGAATTATTTTTGAATACAGGGGGATCTATTTTAGAATTCCTAGCATCTCAGAATAAACGTATTTTTTTAGATCTAAAATTCCACGATATTCCAAATACTACCGCTGCTGCTGCTCGTTTTGCTGCTAGTTTGGATTCTGTAAGTATGTTTAATCTCCATGCTTCTGGTGGTACTCAAATGATCAAAGATTCTATGGCTGTCAAAAGAGCTGATCAAATTTTACTCGCTGTGACTGTCTTGACATCTCTCGATGATTCCGATATCACAGCTAATTTTCAAAGCCCTCTTACGGCTTCTGAATTAGCATTAAATTTAGCAAAAAATAGTAAATTAGCTGGTGCTAATGGCGTAGTTTGTTCTGCCCTTGAAGCTCAAACAATCAAAAAACATTGTGGTGATGACTTTATTACTGTCTGTCCTGGTATTAGATTTAATGATTCTCAAGTAGGCGATCAAAAAAGAGTTTTAGGACCTAAAGAAGCCGTACAAAATGGAGCTGATTATTTAGTAATAGGACGTCCAATCACGGCTGATCCTTCTCCCAAAGACGCAGCTCTAAGAATGTTAGAAGAAATATCAAAGGCATAACAATGACTATATTCAAAAACGCCCTTTTATCTACTAATCAAATTCAAGATATTCTTGTAGATAAAGGCACTATTCAATTAATAAGCTCCCATATTGACAATCCTGATTATCATACTATTGATTGTGAAGGACGCTTACTACTCAGTGGGATGATAGATGCTCATGTCCATTTTAGAGATCCTGGATTCCCTCAAAAAGAAGATGCTCTCAGTGGCACAAAGGCAGCTTTAAGAGGTGGGGTTACCTCTATACTGGATATGCCAAATACTTTACCTTTATGTGTCAGTGCAGAAGAACTTGCTCATAAAAAATCAATTTACAAACAAAACGCTTATGCGAATTATGGATTTCATTTTGGTGGCGATGCTAGAGATAATTCTCTTCAACTCCCCCACCCTTCACAATATGCAGCATTAAAAATATTCTTAAACGAAAGCACAGGCTATATGCTCGTTACTGATGATAAGGTATTAGATAATTTATTTGCT
>CAMRBT010000201.1 GCA_947040475.1 uncultured Brevinema sp. | reverse complement strand
AAAGACATTTTTCTATAGATATGGAAAAAATTCAAAGTTCTAAAACACTAGATCAGATTCCGGAATTAGATATTGTTGTGACAATGGGATGTAATGTTGACTGTCCTGATCTTCCGTGCAAACATCGTGAAGATTGGGGATTAGAAGATCCTAGCGGTAAGAGTGATGAAGAGTTCAAACAAACTATAAAGATTATTTATGATAAGATCATAGACCTTAAAAAACGTATTCAAAGCGGAGATTTCTAAACAAATATACAATAAAAAAGCCACCCTAATCGGTGGCTTTTGTTTTATATATTATTATTAACTTCTTAACATTTTCTCTTGATCTTTCCAGTCCAATGTCTTACATTTCCTTAATTTATGTACTGTCCACTCTGGGGGTTGTTCCCCTTTTAAAATTTTCAATTGTATTTCTAGTGATAAAAATCTCATCGCTAATATATCGTTGACATAAGTCTTCGAGAACACGGTATCCGAAGTATCTGCACGCAAAGGATCCCTATTCGGATTCCTTTGGATATCTGCAGATGTTTCTCCCTGTAATATCCTATTATTCCATTCCCATGATTTTTTAATAACTTCAATTAGACTTGGATTTTTGTTCGTTTGAGTGTTTCCTATAATTAGAGTTTTACCTTGATTGACCCTCTTTAATTGACAACTTTGTTCAAAGATCTGGCAATCTCTAAGCTCTATTTTCTCTGTTTTATAGTTGGAAAGATCTTGTTTTGTTACAATTAAATTTAAGATTTCGTTTATAGCTTTGGGATTGAAATAGTATTGAATATGATCATTTGAAATTATGAGCTTGACTAGTATTTGTCTGATGAGATAATGCGTTTCTCGATTTTGAAGACTCCAATTTTGGAGGTGATTTTTGAGATTGGATTGATAAATTTGATATTGTTCTATATTGTAATTTTCTAATTTTAGAGAATTTTGTAGATGATCTTTTACAAAATAAAGCGAAGCTTGCTCGATTTCGTGGGCTGGAATTTGTGGGAGAGTCCCCTGTTTTTCCTTTTGCTTGCTCATTATTGCTTGCGACACATAATATCTATAACGTTTATTGTTTTTATTTGCATGTGACGGCGACATGATATTATCATTATCATCGTAGATTTTACCTGATAATAATGAAAGTTCTTTTGCCCCAACTTTTTGTTTATTTGATTTATTGTTTTCTTTTAATAGCTCTTGAACTTTATTAAATATGTCTAATTCTAAAATAGGTTCATGGATCCCATCATAAGCAACATTTTTATGGACAACTTTACCAATATATACTTTCCGTTTTAATAATTCATATAAGTTGCCTGTTGTAAAACACAAGCCTGTTTTTGTTTGTATCCCCAATTCTATTAGCTTATATCGAAGTTTTTGGACACTTTCTAACTCTAAGTATAACTCGAATATGCGTCGTAAATTTGGGACTTCGCTCTCATCTGGAACTAATTTCTTATCTACTAATTTATAAGCGTAACTACAAACCCCATTTCCCCACAAGCCTTTCTTTGCCGTTGCTAATTTTTTGTCTCTAATACGTTCTCCTGTCACTTCTCTTTCAAACTGGGCAAAGCTCAACAACATATTTAATGTGAGCCGTCCCATACTTGTAGAGGTGTTAAATTGTTGTGTGATACTTACAAAGCTTGTATTATGCTCATCAAACACCTCCACTAATTTTGAAAAATCGTGTAAACTTCTCGTTAATCGATCAATTTTGTAAACAACAATCATGTCAACTAAACCATCTTTGATGTCTTGAAGAAGTTCTTGCATCGCTGGTCTATTCAGTGTACCACCACTAATCCCGCCATCTGAATATTCTTTTTCTACAAGAATCCAACCTTCATGTTTTTGTGATTTAATATAGGATTCACAAGCTTCACGTTGGGCATCAAGTGAGTTGAAGTCTAACTCCAAACCTTCTTCTGATGATTTTCTTGTGTATATTGCTGATTTAATGATTTTCGAGGGCACGATGCCCGATGTGTCTGAGTGTGCAGGACGCACATTACGAAGACCTTCCTTACCTGTCATCAAATCCCCCTAATAATTGCAGATTAAATATCAAGGTACTTCTTAAATAAAAGTCTCCTCGGCTCGTGGCATCTCTCATAATATTATTTATCCATTTTTCATCATAACCTTGTCTCATTGCCTCTTTTTTGAATAGATTTATCAAAGATTTTGTGTCCTCACTATATTCTTCTTTAGGCATCATTTTTTTCCATATGTATTAATAATGTTCCAACTAAGTGATTGTAATCACCTCTCATGGCTTCATCTAAAACTTTTTTAATCCATTCTTTACTAAATCTCTGTCGTGTTGCCTGTTGTTGAAAATATCCCATCAACATAAATGCATTCCCATTAATTCCATCGAATGATCCTAAAACTTTTCTTTCTTCTGACATTTTATTACTCCTAGTGCCACGATGGCACATATCCTTTATGCATATAACTCTGCTCATTTCATTCGCTGAGTAAGACTATCTAGTCGCTTTCGCTCCTGATACTCTAAAAAACAACTTTCCATTCCAATTCGTCCCTGTAATTTCTCTAGCTATCTTTGATAAACTTTTATATTGTTTTCCTTCATAAAAAAAGCACCCGTTCGGGTGCATAGATACTTCATGTTTTTTACCTTGGTACTCTCTAACCAACTGCGTTGGGGCACTTGTTATAAAGCTTTTTCCTTTCAGTAATTGTTGTAGTTCTTTTAGAGCTATTAAGCTGGATTCCTTTTTAACCTGTTCATGCCAAGAAACGTATTTTTCTAGCATTATTTTAGACATATTCTCAGGTGCTTTTTGTTTTGTTAGTTGATAATACCTTTCTCTTAACTTATCCATATTACTTGCTCTCCTTAAGATTGTGAAACATTTCTATCCATTCGTATTTGTTATCTTCTGCCATAGCTTTCTTCAAAAATTCATAATATTCTATATAGTCTGTATCCTCTTGTTTCTTAAT
>CAMRBT010000200.1 GCA_947040475.1 uncultured Brevinema sp. | reverse complement strand
ACTGCATTGCTTTACCGACTCTCATAGGAGATACACAACAAGCAATAGCATAGTCATCACCGAATTGAGGTCTCATTAGATCGTCATTTTCATATTGTAATGCAGAAGTATCAATAGATACTTTACTACAGAATTCTTTCCATCCATTAGGTGATGCAGTTGACCAAAGAATTGTTAAATTTGGTTCTGGAGCTGGTCCTAGGTTATATAATGTTTGAAGGTAACGGAAACAAGTTTTAGTTACTAATGTTTTGTTATCACTAGCTTGTCCACCAAGTACTTCAGTAGTCCATGTAGGATCTCCAGAGAATAATTCGTTATAAGCTTCTGGTCTCAAGAAACGAACAATTCTTAATTTCATGATGAAATGATCTACTAATTCTTGTGCTTGTTTTTCTGTAATAGTTCCATCTTTAAGATCTTTTTCAATATAAACATCTAAGAATGTTGAAGTACGTCCTAAAGACATAGCAGCACCATCTTGATCTTTAATAGCAGCAAGGTATGAGAAGTATACGAATTGAACAGCTTCTTGTGCATTTTGAGCTGGTTTAGCACAATCAACACCATAAGATTTAGTCATTCTATCAAAAGCTTTTAAAGCATTGAGTTGTTCTGATAATTCTTCTCTTGCTCTGATAACATCTTCTGTCATTTCTGAATGTTCAAAAGTTGCTTTTTGAGCAGTTTTATCAGCAATAATATAATCTAGTCCGTATAATGCAATACGACGGTAATCACCTATAATACGACCTCTACCATATGCATCAGGAAGACCTGTAACAATACCACTTTTTCTACAAGCTCTGATCTCTGCTGTATAAGCTGAGAAAACGCCATCATTATGTGTTTTTCTGTATTTAGTAAAAATCTCTTCTGTAGCAGGATCTAATTTGTATCCATAAGCTTCTAAAGAAGAAGTGACAGCACTTACTCCACCTTTTGGAAAAATAGCTCTTTTTAATGGAGCGTCTGTTTGAACACCAACGATTTTTTCGAGGTCTTTATTGATATATCCTGGGCCATAAGCATCAACAGCTGATGGTTTTTTGGTTTCGGCATCATAGACACCTTTTTCTTTTTCTATTTTAAACATATCTGAAAGTTGTTTCCAGAGAGCTTTTGTTGCATCTGTTGAACCTTCTAAGAAGGACGCATCACCTTCATAGGGTGTGTAGTTACTATTGATGAAATCTCTAACATCGATTTCTTTTTTCCAAAGGTCACCTTTGAAACTGTTCCATATTTGACTCATATCGAATCTCCTTACAAAAATATATTTTTATGTTGTTATCTTTTAATTCATCTATCATTTTGAACAAATATTATTCGTTTGTATTATTAGTATAGATAATATTTATTTTTTGTCAAATTTCAAAAATCGTTATTTTGCGTTTTTAACATATTTACTTTTTTAGCTCATCAAAAGATCTCTTTTATTTATTTGGTATGATATTAATATATCCATATTATCAATATATATTCCATTTAATTATAGAAGATAAGCTTTATACCACCATCTTCTAACCTTAAACACAAAACAACTCTCTAATAAAACATTAAAAATTTATTAGCATAGAATAACTAGTTATAGTCATATTATACAACAAAATAGACCCTCATTCAATAAAAAAATAACATTCTTTAAATTTTGAGAATTTTTATTTTCAATTGTATTCTATTAATACACTTAGAGCAATATTATTTTCAATTAGTTTTTTTTATTTTAATTATAAATAAGTTAGACAAAAAACTTGACATTATTACCCAAGTTATTTTACACTAATAGATAAAATAAATTTAATAATAACACTGTTTTTTTTATGTAAATGTATTTACAACAATAAATAAAAATAAAATTCAAATAGAATAAAAAAACTATTGTCATAAAATAAATTTATGCTATAATTAATATGTTAATTGATATTTGTAGGAGGATAGTCAAAATAAACAGTAATAATAATAGTGATTATAAAAGTAAATAAAGGTTAATTAATATATTATAAAATATAGGAGAAATTATAGTGAGAAACACATTAATTTTATTAGGTTTAGTAAGCCTATTGAGTACTGGAACTGTCTTTGCACAGGATGCAGATACAGAAAAAAAACATAAAATTGAAATTTTTATGGAGGGAGATTCTGGTACATTGGCTAATGATACCACGGGTATCTTCGCAGGAAATGATGTAGAATTAGGACTAACATATAGTTATACTATCCTACCATATTTTTCTGTATATGTTAAATCTGCTCTGCTAGGTGGAGTTAACTGGATCAATCAAAATTGGAATGAAGATTCCTCAGGTGTTTTTGAGCCTGAGTACAAATTAAACGGTGCTAATGGTGTTTGGGGCGGAGTCGGTTATTTAGAATTTGGTATGACTTTCGGTGCTTATGGTTATTTAGCATTAAGAGCTGACCTTATGATTAAAGCTTATGCTTTTGTGCCACTAAATATTAATGATCAACATGGCTTCACAATCATAGCTGGGGTAGAAGCTTATCCTATGTTCTTTGGAAAAAAGATGTTAGGCACTAGTGATGTTGAGGGACTACCAACATCTCATTCTCTTAAAGTAATTGCTATTGGGTTTAATTATAAAACTTCTTTTGCTCAAAAATGGAGCTATATAACAGAATTACAATATAGAACAGATGGACACGGTGATGGAGATGCATCACAACCAAGTACTTGGGAAATAGATTCTATGGAATCTCTCAAAATTAATAGCTCTTTCCGTTGGGATAATACTATAGCATTTAAGCCTACAGTAGATTCTTCTATTTGGTTCCAAGTAAGATATCTTGCTAGTGGTTTTGTAGAAAATGATAGTACTAAGCGTTCTGGTGCACCAATGAATGATGTATACTTGAGATTTGGCTTTAACAAAGCATTTAATTTTTAAGAATTAATTAAAATATAAAAAAATAAGGAGATATATTATGAAAAAATATCTAGCAATATTGCTAACATTAGCAATGACAGCTTG
>CAMRBT010000199.1 GCA_947040475.1 uncultured Brevinema sp. | reverse complement strand
TTTCGTGGGCAATAGCATCTTTGTATGCATGGGATCTTTCCATAAGTCCGACAGGGGTTAAACCTGTGAGTAACCAGCATAATTCTGTATGCTCAGGCACATCACTTTGTATAAAAATAGTGCTTATATCTGGATCCAAACCCAAGGCTACAAGAGATTTGAACAAATTTAGTGTTAATTTTCTGAGGTCTTTAGGATCTGGGGTACTATTGAGAGCATGATAATCAGCAATAAAATAAAAATTCTGAACATCTTTTTGTGCTTGTAGATTAAGGAATCCTTGAACGGCACCAAGATAATTACCAAGATGAATATTCCCTGTGGGTTTAATACCCGAGACTGATCTTTTATAATTCATTGTATATCTCCATAGTAATAGTTTCTTATTATATCTAATTTTGAATTTTTCGTCAAGCTATAGTAAAGTAATAGTAATAAAAAAAACAACCAGCCTAAGCCAGTTGTTTGTTATTGTTTATTATCGTTAATTAAGGTGCAAAAGTAATATCGACAATGCCATTAGCTTTTACATTTAGGGTTTTAGACCCACTACCTGTATTAGGAGTAAGACTGTTACCTCCTATTGTCGTAGAACTGGTAGTTTTAAAATCAGTTTTGGATCCTTTGACAGTTCCATATATATGTCCTGCCTTAGCAAATAAATCAATAATTGTAGTTGCCGAAATATTTCTAACAAATATATGTCCAGTATTACTAGATAAATTTATAGAACTTGCAGAAATATCTGAAACATTTATAGCTCCAATGTTTACTTTAGTACTTAATGTGCCTTTGAATGAAGAAGGAAGAAGTATAGTAACACCCTTAATATTCCCGCCATTAGCAGAGTTTTTGTCTATATTTTGTTTTAATGTAAACCCACCAGCATTTTCTGTGATCTCATATTTGATACGATCGTATTCATAATAAGTAATGTGTGCTTTGTCATCAGTGGATACACCTATAGTTATATCTCCGATATTCATATCTATGGATATTTTTGCTGTGTCTGAAATAGCGAGTACTTTATCTACCTTAACAGGATCGCCCAAAGAAACTTGGCAAGCACTCAATATTGTTACAAATACTAGAGCAAACAAATTTATGTTATTTTTCATGATTAACTCCTTTACAAAATTATTCTATAAAAATTCTGTATTTAAATGTTATTATAACTTTGTACTAGTAAATAGTCAATAGAATAAAAAAACAACCAGCCTAAGCCAGTTGTTTGTTATTGTTTATGTTTTTTGAATTATGAGATATCAATAAGAATAGGAGAACCTAATCCTTCGACTAGTACTTGCCAACCTTCTACATGAGCAGATGCTTCAGGGACTTTAAATACCAAAGCATTGTTAACGCTCAAATTGGGACTCAAATTACTTAATATAATTGGAGTTTTCTCCCTTTCTGCAAAGTAGTGAATGGTTCCATCATTGTCAGATTCATAAATAATTCCACTAGCATCTTGTAATTTAATCCTTGGCTGATCTGAAGGACTAATAATCTTGGAAGAAGTGTTTTTGTAATGGTAATGAACAACAATATAAACGTCACCTTTATCAGGGTGAATAATATTATCTTGAACAAGCATATAGTTTCTAAGAAATAATTTTGAAACTTGTACTTCTATTTTGTTTTTTATAAACATATCGCCTATCTTGAGCTGAGCATCTTTCAAAGGAATACTCGTCATTGTATCAGTATTGTTAGGATCTAAAATATAAATCTTCTCTGTTCTTGATTTTAATACTAATGTGGTTAAGACTACAAAAGCTAGAACAAAAAAGATGGGTACTATTCTTTTTATAAAAGACTTGATGGATGTTTGCATATGAAACCTCTAATAATTTATGTGGTTTGGTTTTTTAATGCCAATTGTCCACAAGCTGCATCAATATCTCTACCTTTGGAGACTCTCAATACATGAGGGATAGAATGACGCTTGAGTCTAGCGGTGAAGTCATTAATACAGTTTTTACTTGGAGCGTCATAAGGTAAGCTAGATACTGGATTTAATGGAATCACATTGAGGTTGTATTTGATATTATGTAATCCGTGTTTTAGTGCCAATACATCTTCTTCGAGATTGTTAAATCCTTCGATGAGGATATATTCTATGGTGATACGTCTACCAGTTTTTTCTTGATAATAACGAACAGCGTCAAGCATATCTTTAGTGTTTTCTTTACGAGCAATGGGCATAAGAGTTTTGCGTTTTTCGTGGTTTGCAGCATGGAGAGATATAGCCAAACGAATTTGTCCTCTCGCATAAGAAAGTCTTTGAATTCCGTCAATAACACCAGCAGTAGAAACAGTGATTCTTCTTGTGCCGATGTCAAAACATTTTTGATCATTAAGAACTTCTATAGATCCAATAACAGCATCGAAATTTAGGAAAGGTTCGCCCATGCCCATAAATACAATATTGTCAATCGCTCTATCATGGGGATCAAGTTTGTAAGTAGTTTTTAGGTAAGCATCTACGAGAAGAACTTGAGAGATGATCTCGGATCTAGAAAGATCTCTTTTGAAACCCAATAATCCAGTAGCACAAAAAGAACAACGAAGGGCACAACCCACTTGTGAAGAAACACAAATCGTATAACGAGAATCATCTTCGTTGGGGATCATCACTGTTTCGATTTTTACGCCATCTTCAGCAGTGAATAAAAATTTTAGTGTTCCATCTTCAGAAGTTTGTACTCTGTCTTGTTTTAGTGAAATTGTTGAAAATACATCTTCTAAAGCAGTTCTATCTTTTTTAGAAAGATCACTCATCTCTTCAAAAGTGAAAGTGCTTCTTTTGTATATCCATTGGAGAATAGTTTGAGCTTTATATTTTGGGTAACCATTTTTTACGAGGAAGGCTTGTAGTGCTTCGAAATCGTAATCGAGTATAGATAATTTTGGTAAATCTGTCATTTAGTACCTGTCCTTATTAGTGAGTTCTATTATAGTATAGATGAGCGTAGTTTGTCAAGTGTAACAATGCTTTATAATGTA
>CAMRBT010000198.1 GCA_947040475.1 uncultured Brevinema sp. | reverse complement strand
TGTTATCCGACATTTCAAATAACAAGGGTTTTTAATTATAGGAGAATATTAAATATAAATTATTTTATTTCTTCTCTATTGAGTTTTATTTCTGTGAAATCGAGAGATCTACCAGCTGTTTCAGCTACTCCGTAAGGATCATTATGATATTCATAAGCGACACCAATATTACCATTAGGAAGTTCTGTAAGGGAAGAATAACCATATTTATGGTTTTCATCTTGAGGTGTTACATAAGTTCTGTATGCAGCGTCATCAGTACCAGTAGTAGGATGTCCAGGGAAAGTAGGGACATAAGTACCAGTTGCTCCTTTTTTGAAGTAACCTATAAATACAGCACCAGACTCTCGTGCACCACTCCAAGGTAGAGATAGAGCAAGCATTTTTTGACCAAAAAGAGTAGTTTGGTGAAGAGGGGTTGCCCCTATCATGACACCACCACCTTTAACACTATTCAATCCAGTGAGTGCTGTTTCCCAAGTGACACCACCATCTTTACTCACACTGTAGGCAACATCACCAGCAGGAGACCCAGTTCTATGAAAGGCAAATAACTGATCTTCTGGACCTTCTACATATTGAGTTTCAGACATACGAGTAGTTCCTGCACTACCAGCTACTACAGTGTTTCCTGCTGTCCATGTTTTACCATCATTATCAGAATAAATTGCTGCTGTCCAACAAGCTTTTCCAGCAGCATCAACAGGTTGAAGAGCTACTAATAGACGGTTTTTATATTTTCCGTCGCGTACTCTGTATCCTACACCAGGAGAAACTCCGTAGAATTGTGAAATTGCAAAAACACTATCTTCTATAAAAGTGTGAGTAATATCTTTAGGTTTAGGCCAAGTTTTTCCACCATCTGTACTTCTTGTCATAAAGATATAAGATTTAGGTACTGGCCACCAAGGAGAATTATAATAAAAAATATGAGTATGTACTAATTTTTTAGGACTTACTTCTTCCATATTAGACGCTTTTGATCCTTTTTTGTATTGAGGGCCTTCAAGTTTTTTACCACCTTGATAAAGCATCCAATCTGCATCCATAAAGATACCAGTACCACCACTACCATCTAGTTTAGTAATTTCAGCAGTACCAGAAGATTTAATTTCTACTCTATGAGTGTATGTAGCATCAGTTCCACTACCACTTGATTTTGCAGGACGAAGTTTAAGGTAAGTTTTACCACCATCCCAAATATAAGGTGAAAATAGATTGTTTCTATTTTCTCCAGTGGTCTTATTATTAAAGAGTCCTGCTCCTCTAGGAAAAACAGTAGTAAGGACTAAAATATCTCCATTTGGTGCTTGTACAATACCGGGATCAATATAAGAAGCACTCATCGCTAAAACAGATACATTAGATCCACTACCTAATACATTTTCATGAGAAAAGTCATCAAATTGTTGAACATACCGCATATCATCCCATGTTTTACCATTATCATCACTAAAACGAATAGCAGAATCAATATTATGTGCAGAGTCAGAGGTAGATGCCCAACGAACATCTCCAGTATATGCTATGCGTCCATCGTCAAGTGTTAAAATACCTGGGATACGATAAGCATCACTAGTACCAGAAGAGTCTACTGTAGGAGTTTTACCAGCTTTCATAAAGACTTCTTGTACTGTACGAGAAGTTTCTTGTACGATATTCAAAAACTTGTGTGTAGCAACGATACCACCACTGCCACTATTACCACCATTACCGTCAGGCTTAGTTTCACAAGATGTCATTGCTAATGCTAGCAATATTATAAAATGTTTTTTCATAAATTTTCTCCTTATTTATGTTTTAATTGTTACTAAAATCTAATTTGTAAGAAAGACCAAATCTCAAGAAAATATCATGGTTTGTTCTTCCAAATACAGCATTATTCAAAACCCCGACATTACTTGGGATAATATTATTTGCTTGATATCGTACTTGAGCCCAAGCACCGAGTCCATTTTCGTCTTCATATCCTATGGTGTTACTCCAACGAATATACATGTTTGCGGTAAATGCTTCTAAAGAATCTGGCACCCAAGAATGAGCGGAAGTACCTACTTCAAAATATCTACCATTTGAACGGAGATCTAACTCTGTTTTAAAATTCCAATTAGAAGCAAAATCGACTTTATATCCAATTAAAAGAGAAAATTCTTGTAATTGATGTCCAGAAGGAGATCCCTTTTCTTCAAAATTAGGATCTGCATCATTTATGAGTGCCCCTACAAATAAAGGAAGAACCTCAACAGTTGATGATAACAATAAACTATGATTAGGAGCTAGTTCTATCTCTCCACCCACAATCATCGTAATTTGAAGATCGTGCTGTATTCCAAAATAAAAATATTTGTCAAACATCAATCCAGCTTCTATACGATTGATAGAAACACTAGTATTTCTATACCCATTAAATTGGTATTTAGGATTGAGTCCTCCATCTGCATTTAGTTGGTTGAGATTGATATGATTAAAACCCATAGATCCTAAAACACTGCCTCTAAGCACCATAGTAAGCCATGGAGCACTAGCAAAAGATTGCTGATACTTCATTCCTAGCTCTAGCTCATTTCCTGTGAATTGACCTGTTGATTTGTCTAACAAAGTCCCAGAATTTCCTTCTAAATAAAAAGAAAGTTCCTTAACAAGATTGTTCTCTTGTGCGTGTGATACAGTGTGTAACATTACACAACTAATACCCAATAAAATTAGTTTTTTCACTATAATTCTCCTATACAATATATTGCTAATTTTTAGTTATTTTTATTATTTATTGATTTGTTTTTGCTTCATCTCCTATTTAATTAATATATTACATGATATTGTAATATATATTTAACTCTTTTACAATAGCAGTTTCATTTGAACGCATATCCCAGTTTATTCTATATTATATTATACCTTATATTTTATATTTAGCAAGAACTTTATCATTGTTGATAACAATTAACTTCAGTTTATTATAAATGCAATTACAGAAAAAACCCTTGTTATTCGATATTTCAAATAACAAGGGTTTTTT
>CAMRBT010000197.1 GCA_947040475.1 uncultured Brevinema sp. | reverse complement strand
GCATTCCAAATAAGGATAACAGACCAAGCAAAAATCATAAAGAACATGCCACCTGCGTTAAGCGTATATGCTGATTCATCTTGAGCAAAAGTAAACATAGGGACAAGAAATAAAAGTGCTAATAAATTTTTAATCATGGATAGAATCCTCCACTGTTATTTTTAATTTATCATCGTGATTGTGTGTTTTCCAAGCATATGCTATGAGGAGGTTAAATCCTATTGCAATACTAACAAGAAGTATTCTTGTTTTTAAAATACTTGGGCGAACTTCAGGAGCATAATAAGTCATCATAAATCGAGCAGGACCTTCAGTAATGATCCACCCTCCTAGAATGAGGACAAGCACGGTAGGGGTTACCCATTTTAGGACAAAACGATATATAGGGGGAATATTAATACGACCACCCTTGTGCAATTCGAGCCAACCTTTTTCGCTATTGATATGT
This sequence comes from uncultured Brevinema sp., assembly GCA_947040475.1. GTDB lineage: Bacteria > Spirochaetota > Brevinematia > Brevinematales > Brevinemataceae > Brevinema_A. The sequence goes on along the minus strand of CAMRBT010000197.1, from coordinate 2,586 downwards.
GTTGCAAATAAAACAGCCTCAATAGTACCAAATAATAATAAGAAGAAATTGCCACCCCAAAAATCAATCTCGTCTAAAGTGTTGAGACTTGAATCGAGTGCTACATAAGTACCCATTAAAAGTGCTATAGCAGATAAGATCATAATAGATTTTTTAGGATCCCATTTTAGTTCTTCGGTAAAGAAAGAGATCATCGGTTGATACATGGATAAGGTAGAAGTAATACCAGCAAAGAAAAGTAAGAAAAACCACACAATAGAGAAAAACCCTGCCATTGGTAATTGAGCAAGCATTGCAGGCATGGTGATAAATCCTAAACCGAATGTTCCTCCATGAGCTACATCTGTTAAGGCTGCCGTTCCTAAGATAGCAGCGGTAGCTGGGATGATTATCATCCCCCCAAGAATAACTTCAGCAAATTCATTCGTTGCGTTAGCGGTAAGAGCTGAAAGGGTAATATCATCATCTCTTTTAACATAAGAAGCATAATTGATAATAACTCCCATCCCTATACTCAAGGTGAAAAAAACTTGTCCAGCAGCAGCTAGCCATGTTTTTGGTTGAATAAGAGCTGAGAAATCAGGATTCCACATAAATGCTAATCCTTTTTCCATTCCAGGAAGAGTCAAAACACGAACAAGTAGAATTAGTCCCAAAAACATAAGAATAGGCATCAAGACTTTAGCAAGCTTTTCTATTCCGCCGGCAACACCTTTTCCAAGAACGAACATATTTAGAGAAACAGTAAGAAGAAAGAAAATAGCAGCAGCAGGAATATTGAATAATTTAAATTCAAAAGAAAGATATTTTTCAAAGAATTCTGCAGATTGTCCATTAGCAGCCATTTCGGGAAGTAAACCAGTAAAAGAGTAATATACATAACCTAACATAACGGATTCAAGATAAATATAATAAAAAGAAATAAAAAGTACGGCGAGCATACTAACAGAACTAAGGTATTTAGCCCAAGGTTTTCGGAATAAAATATTGAATGCACCTGGAGCAGTTCCGTGCCCATGAGCACCAGCATAACGACCTATATTCCATTCTAACCAAGAAATTGGTAATCCAATAACAAGTAGTGCAATAAAGTAAGGAATCATAAAAGCACCGCCACCATTCTGTGCTAACTGACCAGGAAATCGTAAAAAGTTTCCAAGTCCAACAGCAGAACCAGCTACTGCTAAGATCACCCCTAAAGATGAAGCCCAAGAGGCTCTTTTTTGAGACATTATATCCTCCATATAAAATAGTGTACTTTATTGTATCACACTATATTAGCTTTGTCAAACTTTTTAAGGTAATTTTGTTTAAAAAATGGTCAAAAAAATTTAAAATGTCTTATTTGTGTACATTGCCTATTTTTTAGACAAAAATATATTATTCAAAGAAAACAGGGTGTTTTATCAAGTAATATAAAAAAATGCCGAAAATTAAATAATAGGTATTGTCTATAATACTTATTAACATCGATATTAAAGAGGGTGCTATGTCAAGAATAAAATTTTTAGATGTGCTAGAAGAAACTAAAACTAAACCAATGTACAACAACAAAGTTTTAGAAGAATCCGTTATTCCTGCTAGAGAAGAAGCTCCCTTATTACCTAGAGAAAGAATGGAAAGACCACTAAGAAGTGCTAGAATGGCAGAAGAAAATGCAACTCCTCCTTCTTTAGCAAGTCTGAGAGAAAAAACTATCTTGAGAGATAGTTCATCAGCTTTTGAACCTGGATATGATAGTCGTCGTTTAGTCACTGAAAGTGCTAATTCTCCAAAACCCTCACCTTTACATGCTAGTACTAGTACTGAAGATCATAGAGCATTATGGACTGGAGCTTTATTTGTATTATTTGGTGGTATGTTGTTTTTCTCTGGATATTGGCTAGGGAAAACAATCACAGATAATGTGAAAACTGAAAATACCCTAATGACACAACCAATCACTAGTCTTCAAAATGGTAACATGAGTAATACTCATCTTCCTTTATCAAGTATAGCACAGCCTATGGCTTCTACTTTAGATACTATTCCTATGCCTCAAACATCTGTTAAGGTTATAGAACCTGCTATAGAAGAAAGTCCTGTTGTTGCTCCAAAAAAAGTAGTGACACCAAAAGCTGCTCCAAAACCTGTGGTCGCATCTAAAGAGTATATTATTCAAGTGTCAGCACATTCTACAATGGCTTCTGCTCGATTGGTAGAAGATCAATTAAGAATAGCTGGATTTTCAGCATATACCGCTGAAAGTGTTATCGGTGATAAAGTGTTTTTTAGAGTTCGTTTAAGAGGATTTAATTCTAAAAAATCAGCTCAAGATACTTTAGCTAGTATGAAAAGTCAAAATCTTAGTAAAGATGGATTTGTTCTTACTTTAGAATAATCTTAAGAATAATCGTATAAACAGTTTTATAAATCAAAAAAGATATAATCATATAGATTATATCTTTTTTTATTGTTATATTTTATATAGTGGGATTATCTGTTGAATAACATAACATAGCTATGTTAATTTCGTTACTAGTAAATCCCAGCTCTAGCAATTCATCTTTGTTTTTGTTTTGTTTAATATATTGAATTAATTGATTT
>CAMRBT010000196.1 GCA_947040475.1 uncultured Brevinema sp. | reverse complement strand
CCTTTTCAAATATGATTCAACTTATGGACCATTTCAAGGTGATGTAAAATTAGAAAACGGATACCTTATCGTTGCTGGTAAAAAAATTAAACTTCTTGCTGAAAGAGATGCTACAAAATTACCTTGGAAAGATTTAGGCGTTGATATCGTTATCGAATCAACAGGTATTTTCACAACTCGTGAAGGTATGTCTGCTCATATCACTGCTGGTGCAAAAAAAGTTCTTCTTTCTGCTCCATCAAAAAGCCCAGAAGATGTAGATTTGACAACAGTTATTGGTGTTAACCATAACTTAATCACTAAAGATATGAAATTTATTTCTAATGCTTCTTGTACTACCAACTCAATGGCTGGTGTTGTAAAAGCTGTTAACGATGCTTTTGGTATTGTTTCAGGTGTTATGACTACTATCCATTCATATACAATGGATCAAAGATTATTAGATAGCCCACATAGTGATTTAAGAAGAGCTCGTTCTGCTGCTGAAAATATTGTTCCTTCATCAACTGGTGCTGCTAAAGCTATCGGTCTTGTTATTCCTGAATTAAAAGGAAAATTAGACGGTTGTTCATTACGTGTTCCTACACCAGTAGGATCTATCACAGATATGACTTTTGAAGTTGCTAAATCTACTTCTGTTGAAGAAGTAAACAAAGCTCTTAAAACAGCTGCTGATGGATACTTAAAAGGAACTGTTGAATATTCAACTGATCCTTTAGTTCTTAAAGATATCGTAGGTAACCCACACTCAGGTATTGTTGACTCCAAGTTAACTGCTGTCGGTGGTGTTGACAAAAAAACAGTTAAAGTATTTGCATGGTATGACAACGAATGGGGTTTCTCAAATCGTCTTGCTCACCTTTGTAAAATTGTTTCTGATTTCGTATAAATCTTTTCAATTAATAAAACGACCTTCTTCGGAGGGTCGTTTCTTTTTGTAGATAATTATCTATAATTGTGTTATAATTATAGATAATAAAAAAAGGAATCATCATGATTAAAGAGATACAAAAACAAGACATTAAAGAAGTCCTACCCCTAATAGAATTGATGTATAATATTCATCAGGTAGAGCTTCCCTTTTTTATGCCTCCTTTGGCATCATTAGATATTTTAGAAGAGGGTCTTACAAAAATGATAACACTAGAAGGTTTTTATCAATTTGTGTATAGATCAGAAGGCAAAATCGTTGGCTATATGGATATGTCTGTACATGCTCCACACATGGATCTTTTATTCCCTTGTGATGCGACAATGATTTTTGACACCTTGATTTTGTATCCTGAATATAGAGGACAAAATATTGCTGAAAAAATGATAGACTTTGCTAAACAACATGCTAAAAATTTGGGATTCAAAACGATGGAACTTCATGTATTAACAGCTTTTCCTAAATTGCATGATCATTATAAAAAACATGGTTTCAAAGATGTTTCAAATTATATGACTTGTGAATTATAAAAAAGGAGTATTACTATGATAAGAAATACAAATCAACGTATGGTAGAATATATTAAAGGGCTATTACTCAAAGAAAATTTCAATGTGTTTTCGGCGGTTACTGACGATGCTTCTTGTAATTTAATCGTAAGAAACATAAAAGAAAACGGCACTCCTCAATATATAGAAATCCAAATATTATCTCGTACAGAAGAATATAACACAGAAATAGTAATCCCTGTAAGAGTGGACAAATCACAAGGACATTTTTGTTATTTTATTTTACATTCTCCTGGCATGGTCAAATTATGGTTACTTAGTGCTGATGAGCTTTTAAAACTTCGTGCTGAAGGTTTGGATGAGAGAGATACTAGTCCTAATTTAGTAAATAACTTCGATCGTTTGAAATTCCCAGAATTGACATTACAAGAATATAAAAAAAGATAAAAAATCTAATTTTAAGAGAGAATACCTATGCGGGTATTCTTTTTTTTATCATATTGACTTATTTTAGCGTTAGAAGCTTGAGAAGAATTTAAAATCAAGTTATACTGTTACTAGTATGAATAATAACTTGGAGTTATATAATGAAAAAGCTAAGTTTACTATTAATGATCTTAGGGGTTTTTAATCCTTTATATGGAGACATCGTAAAGTTTGCTGAGAAAGGAAACTTAAAAAAAGTGCAAAAATGTTTAGAAAAAGGTGTTGATATTGAGACTAGAAGTAAAGATAATAATACAGCCTTGATTTGGGCTTCATGGAAAGGGCACTTAGATATAGTAAAATATTTAGTAGAAAATGGGGCTGATATTGAGGCAGTAAATAACAAAGGTGGGACAGCACTTATATACGTTTCACAAAATGACTACTTGGAAGTAGTAGAATACTTAGTGGAGAGTGGTGCGGATATAGAAGCTAAAGATACTTATGATTTAACTGCTTTATTGTATGCTTCTATGAAAGGACATGTAGATATTGTACAGTATCTGGTAGAAAGTGGCGCTAATATTAACGCTGTGAATAATAAGGGTGGTACTACATTAATATATGCCTCACAAAATGGACATTTAGAAGTGGTAAAACTCCTTGTTAAAAGCAGTATTGATGTTAATATTAAAGATACAAATGGGCAAACTGCCTTGATGTTTGCTTCAGTCAATGATCATTCAGAAATAGCGAAATATTTAGTAGAAAACGGTGCTGATATTAATATTGTAGCTAATAATGGTTGGTCAGCTTTGATGGCAGCTTCAGAAGAGGGGCTTCTAGAAACGGTAATAAATTTTGTAGATAATGAGGCAGAACTTGACACTAAAGATATTGTCGGTCAAACTGCCTTGATGTTTGCTGCACGAAAAGGGCATACAGAAATAGTAAAATATTTGATAGATCAAGGAGCTGATGCTGATCTTGTTTCTAATAATGGTTGGACGCCTCTAATGGAAGCCGTTTCACATGGATACTTGGAAATTACCAAATATTTAGTAGCGAATGGGGCTGACATCAATGCTAAAAATGATGATGGCAAAACACCATTAATACTTGCTTCTAATGCCCGATATATACTTATAATTAATTACTTAAAAAAACAGCA
>CAMRBT010000195.1 GCA_947040475.1 uncultured Brevinema sp. | reverse complement strand
ATAAGAAAATTTGTTCGGATATAGAATCCTCTCAATTTTCTAAAGGAGTAAAGATGAAAAAATTGTTATTATTAGTTTTAGTACTATTTATAGGAGCTTGTTATACAGGTCCAGAGGATACTGATCCTGTACAACCAGAAGATATTCATATTATCGATGATACAAACTTTTACGATACACAAAATACCACAGAACATTGGGTGGTAGGCGAATGGATTCAAACAAAAGGTGTAGCTCCAATAGGGTTTAGCCCATACATAAAATTTTCTTTTGATAGTATAAAAGGTCAGTGGGTAGTATTTATTAATTCTCTATCTTCTCCTGTTAATATTGTAGAATCATCTTATAAAGTAGAAGAAAATTTTTGGGGACAAGATTCTCATAGACTAGCTTCTTGGTTATATCCAGATTCATCCCAAGATAATACTGATACATCGGTACACATGTACATAGAGATAGTAAAAATAGACATAGATAAGATCAGAGTATACCATAGAGGTTTTGATCTAATGAATCTACCAGAAGATACTGAAATTTTTGATCCTAAAGATGCTGTTAGAACATTAGGAGATGATAAATATACAGAGTATCAAAGAATAGATAGATAATATCTAAAATATTTTAAATAAAACACCACCTTAATTATTGGGGTGGTGTTTTTTTTGTGGGGGTAGGACATTGATAATCTTAGTATTAAAAATTTTTCGTTAAAAATAAAAAAAACTAGATTGTTTTAAATTTTTCAGTTATACTGTCATCAGTTATTAATTTTATTATAGGAGAATAAGTAATGAAACAGTTATCATTATTATTAATGTTATTATCGTTTGTGGTTTCTTGTGGAAAAAACCAAGAAAGCTTGAGAGTTTCTATGTGGGTAGGAAATATTCCACAAGAAATTTATAGAGCTTTCGAAAAAGAAACAGGCATTAAAATCATAGAAGATATCATGACTTCAAATGAAGAAGTTTATACCAAAGTCAAAGTCAATCCAGCAGGATATGATATCATTACCCCATCTTTAGACTTTGCCGAAATTATGGTAAAAGAAGGTTTAGTGGCACAATTTGATAAAGCTCAAATTCCTAACTTTACCAATATAGATCCTAATATCTTAAAACATATCAAATCAATGGATCCTAATCATGAGTACATTATTCCTTTTGCTTTTGGACCAACTATTATTGCTTACGACAAAACTAAAGTAAGTAACGACATCAAAGGCTTTGAGATCTTTAGTAACCCTACATATAAAAGAAAAATGTTACTACTAGACTATATGCCTGCGGTACTGGGATCAGCTCTTCTACTTTCAGGGTATGAGCTTGGTGATTCCAGCGACCAAGCAATGGCAGATGCAAGTGCATTAATTACTACTTGGAAACAAAATATCCTCCGATTTGACTTTGATTCTTTTCAACTAGCTTATGCTAATGAAGAGGTAGATATTGTTCAAGGTTATGTGAGTACAATGATCCCTTACCTTAGTCCCGAAAAGCTTTCTAACACTGTTTTTATTGTTCCTGAAAAAGGAGGTACTATGTGGTTAGATAATTTTGTTATTGTAAAAAATTCTCCTAATAAAGCAGCTGCAATGAAGTTTATTAATTTTATTCATCGTCCAGATATTTATGCTCGTATTATGACACAGCTTAATGCTTTATCACTCAATGTTCCTGCACGGGATTTAATAACAACAGCAGCTCCGATTGTGTATGAAGATCTCGATCGTTTAGAAATGACTAAAGCTATAGATAAAGAAGCATTGATTATTCATTCACGTGTTTGGGAAAATCTTCACGCTCAATAATATATCATAAAACAGAAAAAACAACAGCAGATAAAATAAAACACCACCTTAATTATTGGGGTGGTGTTTTTTTATTTAAATGATTATTAAAATTTTTTCATTAAAAATAAAAAAAAACTAGATTGTTTTAAAATTTTGAGTTATACTGTTATCAGTTATTGATTTTATTGTAGGAGAATAAGTAATGAGACACTTATCATTATTATTAATGTTATTATCATTTGTAGTTTCTTGTGGAAAAACCCAAGAGAGCTTGAGACTTTATATGTGGATAGGCAATATCCCTCAAGATATTTATGACGATTTCGAAAAAGAAACAGGCATTAAAATCATTGAAGATGCTATGACTCTAAATGAAGAAGTTTACACCAAAGTCAAGGCAAATCCTGCAGGCTATGATATTATAACCCCTTCATTAGACTATGCCGAAATTATGGTAAAAGAAGGACTAATCGCAAAATTTGATAAAGCTCAAATCCCTAACTTTACTAATATAGATCCCATTATCTTAAAACATATAGAATCAATAGATCCTAATAATGAATATGTTATTCCTTTTGCTTTCGGGCCCACTATTATCGCTTACGACAAAACTAAGGTAAGTAACGATGTTAAAGGCTTTGAAATCTTTAGCAACCCTGCCTACAAAAGAAGAATGCTACTACTAAACGATATGCGTGGAGTAGTAGGACCAGCTCTTTTACTTTCAGGTTATGGAATGGGAGAATCTAGTGATAAAGCAATGGCAGAAGTCAGTAAATTAATTAGTATTTGGAAACAAAATATTCTCCGATTTGACTCCGATTCTTTTCAATTAGCTTATGCTAATGGCGAAGTAGATATTGTTCAAGGTTTTCCGGGAACAATAGTCCCTCATCTTAGTCCTGAAAAGCTTTCTAATACTGTATTTGTTGTGCCTGACAAAGGTGGCACTATGTGGTTAGACAATCTTGTTATCCTAAAAGATTCCCCTAATAAAGAAGCTGCAATGAAGTTTGTTAACTTTATTCATCGTCCCGATATCTATGCTCGTATCATCACCTATATTAGTGGCTTATCACTCAATGTTCCTGCACGAAAATTAATAACAGCAGAATCTCCTGTTCCTTATGAAGAGTTAGATCGTTTAGAAATGATTAAAGCTATAGACAAAGAAGCATTGATTATTCACTCACGTGTTTGGGAAAATCTTCACGCTCAATAATATAGAGATTGTTTATATTATTATTTCAAACTCTATAAAAATAATATAAAAACTAG
>CAMRBT010000194.1 GCA_947040475.1 uncultured Brevinema sp. | reverse complement strand
CTCCCTTTTCTTGAAAAAGAAATAGCATCCGTTATTGTGCTTTCTACACCAACGCATTCAAAAATAACATCTGCATTTTGAGTTCCAAACTCTTTATTTAGAGTATCTTTAAAGTTATCTGTCTTCGTATTCATAACTGAATCAATATTACATTTTTTTGCAAGATCTAATCTATAATCACTTAAATCTGTGATTAAAACTTTTTTTGCTCCCATAGCTTTAGCACATTGAGCTAACAAATTCCCTATTGTTCCAGCACCAAGAACTACAACATTCTTATCTTTAACACCACCAGCTCGACTTATCGCATGTATACCCACAGATATTGGTTCTATCATTGCTATCTGATCAAATGATACACTATCATTAATTTTATATACTAAATCAGAATCACACGCAAAATATTCAGAAGCCGCTCCAGTATCTTGAAATCCCATAACTTTTAAAGATTCACAAATATGATAATCTCCTATAGAGCAAGGATAACATGTACCACATGTTATTTGAGGTCGTATTGTAACTTTATCCCCTTTTTTGAAGGAACTAACTTTAGTGCCCATATCTACTATTTCTCCAGACATTTCATGTCCCTGTACTACAGGAAATGTCGTGTAAGGGTGCATCCCATGCCATACATGAATATCAGAGCCACAGACACCGATACGTTTAACTTTTATCAAAACTTGACCTTCCATTATTTTTGGAATATCAATATCTCGGAAAAGGATTTCTCCTTTTTGTTCCATAATTGCTTGTTTCATAACTACTCCTTTTATAAAATTATAAAATTTTTATTTTTATTTTTGAAAAAAATCAAATAATATTTTTAAAAAACATCCATACAACACAGAATCATTTTTAACTACAGAAAGCTCTATTTGTAATGAAGGTTTTAATACATTTATTACATTTTGATGGCATTTTTTATACAATGAAGAGTGGAAAAGATCATAAGAATTACTTATTCCTCCTCCTAAAATCACTGTATCTATACCTATAATATTTATAACATTTGCAATAGAAATTCCTAGATGTTCTCCTAAATGAGTGTAAATTTTTTGTGCTTCTACATCACCTTCTCTTGCTAGGTTATCAAGAGAACTCCCACTTATTTGATACCCTACTAAGTCACTGCCTAACTGTTCTAATGCATTTCCAGAAGCCAATGTTTCTAAACACCCTTGGGAGCCACAAAAACATTTTATATTTCCTCCTGCATATGTATGACCTAATTCACTAATTCCAGAATAAATTTCTTTATTCAAAAAAATAGCAGAACCAATACCATATCCTATATTAACAAATAAAATATTTTTATCAGGAGCTGTGGTGAACAATGGGTTTTTATGAATTTCACTATTTAACATTAAGCGAGTACAATTATCTACTTCTATCTGAAAATCAAATCTTTGATCTAGTAATTCTTTTAAATTAACATTAAACCATTGTAAATCAGGAGAATTAATTACCATACCAGAAGAATCAACAATCCCCCCCAATCCAACACCTAAACCTATAACAATTTTATCTTTAAGAGCCAATTCCATACATTCTTGTACCATAGTTATAATAGTATCAATAACATATATGCTGTTTACTATATCTGTAGGTTTAATGTTTTGGGTATAAAAAATATCTCCAGTTAGACTGTATGCTATTAAATTAATATGATTAACCCCGATATCTATTCCTAAAATAGTAAAATACTGGTCATTTAATGTTATTGATCTAATAGGTCTCCCTGCTTTTATCGATGTAGATTCAGAAAAAACCTCTATTAATATTTTTTCATCAAGTAAATCTTGAACAATAGAAGAAATTGTCATTTTACTAATATTTAGAGATCTTGAAATATCTATACGTGAAGTTATTTGGTGAGAAAAAATATATTTTAACACCTCATATCTGTTAGATTTTCTGACTGTAGATAACTCATTAATAATCACAATTTAATTCCTCTATAATATAATTAGTTAGTAACATATACTAACTAATTATATTATAGAGGAATTAAAACTTTTGTCAATAAAATATTAAAATAATTTTTTATTCCTATATTTCTATATTAAATAATGAATAAAGCTATAATTTGTCTAAAATTTTTAGTTAAAATCATCCATTAATAGGTAATTTTGTATACAGTAATAGAAAATAAACAATCGATTTTGGTCTAGAATTTAAGTACTTTGATAATAACTCATATTAAAATTATTGTCAATAGAATTTTATAAGATAATCAGACAAATAACTCAAGTGCCTTATAAACGTATATTTCACCAACATATCTACTCAAAAACTCTCTTTTTGAAAAAATTAACATTATTCTTTACTTCTTGTAGCACCAATGCCTTATATACATGTTTTTTGTTAATATTCCTATTTTAAATCTCTCTTTTTGAAACCCAATACCTTTACTATCTTGGGAACTCAATCAAGTTCTTACTTATATATGTCTTATGCCTTCAATAATTTTTCTCTTATTTCTGAATCTGATCTATTTATATAATGCTTTGCTGTTATGCTTATATCACTATGTCCGAGTAATTTTGATACCAAATGTATATCTTTTGTTTTATTCATCATTCTTGTACCAAAGGAGTGTCTAAACGCATATAAACAATATTCTTTATTCATATCAAGATAATCTTTTAATACTTTGAATTTTTTAGCATCAACTGATCTATCATCAGTATGAAAAGCAATCTCACCAGCATCAACACTAGCAAAATCAGTCATGGTAAAGCCTGTTATTCCAGCCATACCTTTTACGGTATTAACAGTAGTAACAGTAGTATAAGTATTAGCAATAACAGTTTTAGTCCCATCAAAGTTACCTGTTAAATTTAGAGTGAGAGTTTTAGAAGTAGTTTTATCTTCAAACTCAAAACCCTCTTCAACGGTAAAAGTAACAGTAGCTGTAGCAGTTAAAGTATCAACGATCTCCACTTTAATAGTTGTGACTTTTGACAAACCAGCGACAATATTATCATTAAGAGCAAGAATAGTATCTATTGCTGTTTTAATAGATTTTTCCATAGCTGGAACTTGCAATACAGCAGTAGTGTCCGTAGCCTCTAAAGTAA
>CAMRBT010000193.1 GCA_947040475.1 uncultured Brevinema sp. | reverse complement strand
CAGAAGCATTCGCTTGATTAGATACTTCTTGACAAAAATTATCTGGGGAAATCTCCCCTTGAACAGAATTAGCATAGCAAGAAGTCTCTTGATCAGAGTTATTTGGGGAAGTATCCCTTCGGCAAGAATTGTTTGGGGAAGTGTCCCCTTGACAAGAATTGTTATGGTTGTATCTTTTAAGATAATACTTTTTAACGAGTTCGACAAGAATCTCCGTATCATATCGTGGAATCAAAGTTTGTTCAGAAACGGGGAATTTATCCTGATAAAAATAACTATAACCCAAAATATAAGCTAAAGGCTTTCCTGTTTTACGCTCCTGGATTATTTCTTCAAATCTGGTATATTGATCATGGGAAACTTCCATATTTTTATTTAAAAATATCTCATGTTTAGGCATATCAAGAACATCGATCAATATTCTCAAAAGCTCTTCTTCTCTTTCTGCAAAAATATCTTGTGCTAATTCTAGGCGACCATACGCTAATAATTGGGTGATTGTTTGTTTCATAAAATATTATAGCATATTTTATGGCTTTTATATTGAATTTTTCTTATAAAAATAGTATTATTTATAAGATATCGAGGAAAATATGAAAAACGCACTAATTACTGGCAAAACAAATAACCCTGAACTTGCACCTGTCTTTAAATTATTACAAGAAGAATTACTCCTTCTTGGTACAGAATCTTTTATTGTCCACCCTCAAGAAGAAGTTCCTTCCACCAAAAAATTCGATATTGTTTTTTCTATTGGAGGAGACGGGAGTTTTGTGGGGGCATCACGCAAATATATCCATTATAATATTCCTGTCATTGCTATCAAAGGTGGCACTGTTGGATTTTTAGCAAATATAGATCCTAAAGATTTTAAAACAGAATTACCAAAATTATATCAAAAAGACAATAAATGGACAAAAAGATTAATGCTTTCTGGACAAAGAGCTAACGGCGAGCAAATGATAGCCTTGAATGAATTTCTTTTTTCCTCAGAAAAAAAGGGTTCTATCTCTGAATTTACCGTATGTATCAATGGGGACAGAGTTATGCATGTCCGTGCTGATGGCTTATTAATCGCCTCTCCTACAGGATCTACCGCTTATAACATTTCTGCTGGTGGACCTATTTCTCTTCCTGATATGGAGATAGTCACTATCACTCCTGTCTGTTCTCATATTTTAGGAGAAAGACCTTTAGTGATTGATTTAAAAAATGAAATTACTATTAAATGCTTCACTCAACAAGCAAGAATTTGGGCTGATGGACAAGAAAGCATTACTTTTGATTATAACGAATCATTCACCATCACAAAGCCTCTTTATATAAATAGTTTATACACCTCTCCGCAAGAATTTTTTACTACTTTATCACGCAAACTTGGCTGGAGAGCCGGAGTAATCAAAGATTAACTTATAGGAATATCAATGTTAGAAAGAATATCTATCAAAAATTATGCTATTATTGATAATTTAAACTTAGAATTTCATGACGGATTCTCTGTCTTTACTGGTGAAACAGGAGCAGGAAAATCAGTATTGATTGGAGCTTTAGGTCTATTACTTGGTGCTCGTAGCGATTCTTCCATGATACGCTCCGATGCCGAAAACATGACTATAGAGGGTGAGTTTTCTATTACTGATCCCGAGATCCAAGCCTATCTTTCTGAATTTCATATCGATGATCCTTCTAATATTATTATTAGAAGAGAAATCTCTCAACAAGGGAAAAATCGTGTTTTTATTAATGGCAATCAAGAAACCTTATCAAAATTGGAAGAGATAGGAGAGAGACTTGCCGATATGCATGGTCAACACGATCATCAACTCCTCCTCAACAAAAAAGTGCATGGTGATGTTTTAGATTCCTTTGCTAATTTAAAAGATTTACAAAAAAACTTTGAGATAATATACCAAGAAACTATCAAAAAATTAGAAGAAAAAAATATCCTAGAAAAAAATGCTAATTCTTTAAAACAAGAAAAAGATTTTTATGGAAATGCTTTTAAAGAAATTACTGATGCTGATTTAAAAGAACAAGAAGAAGAAGAACTTGAATCTGAATTAGCTCAAATCCAAAACAAAGAAAAAATTGCCGATGCACTTAATATTGCCCATCAAGGAGTTTACGCTGCTGAAATAAATGCTTCTATGATTTTGGAAGACGCTAAAAAAGCAATGAATAGTATTTCTTCTTTTTCTAAAAAATATGAAGAGCTTTCTGAGATTTTAGAAGATGCCATCATCAAAACTCGAGAAAGTGGACATCTTTTGTCTAGTTATGTGGAAGATATTGATTTTAATGCAGAAACATTAGACAACACCTTAGACAGAATTGCTCTTATTAAAGAGCTAAAAAGAAAATATCAAAAAAATACCATAGAAGAATTAATTGCCTATGCTCAAGAATGTCAGCTATTATTTGATAAGGCTGATAATTTGGACGAAGAGATTGTTAAACTTTCTAAAGAATATCAAGAATTATTACTTAAACTCCATCAAGAAGCATCCGTATTATCCAAAAAACGACAAGCTGCTGGCTTGGAGATGAGTACTAAAATTGAACAAGAGCTATCCTTTTTAGGAATGGAGTCTGCCAAATTTGAAGTAAAAATCAACTATGCTAAACAAGATACTTCTTTCTTTATCTTAAATGATACCCCTATTTATATTTCTGAAAAAGGAATAGATAGAGTAGAATTTATGATGTCTTCGAATGTTGGAGAAACACCTAAACCTCTTGCAAAAATTGCATCGGGAGGGGAGATCTCACGTATTATGCTCTCACTAAAATCAGCTCTTGCAAAGAGTGATCCTGTAGGAACTGGGGTATTTGATGAGATTGATGCTGGTATTGGGGGAATGATAGCCCATAATGTTGCTCTTAAAATCCAAGAAATCTCCAAACGCCGACAAATATTTTGTATTTCTCATTTAGCACAAATTGCTTCTAAAGCAGATTATCATTATCAAGTAAGAAAAGAAGATGACGGCAATCGTACCTTTACTAATGTTGTACTGCTAACTAAAGAAGAACGTATCAAAGAAATTGCTCGTATGCTCGGTGGCGAAGGCTCAAGCTCAGAAACCTTAGCTCGTGAAATGATAGGATAA
>CAMRBT010000192.1 GCA_947040475.1 uncultured Brevinema sp. | reverse complement strand
TTGATCCAGAAAAAAAAGAATGGTATGCTAATTTCAAATTAAAGTTCTAACATACTCCTATAATATTAATATTTATAAAATAGATAAAAAGAAAAAACTCCTAGTATAACTAGGAGTTTTTTTATAGATAATTTTAGATAAATATATTATAAAAGATTTAAAGATCTTCTGTATAATATAAATAACGGAAACAGTTTGGACATTGAAGTAATGCGGAATCATCTACATCTTGAATAGTGTCCCCACCATGATAAGATGTAGGTAATAAAATATTACAACCAGAACAAGAATCATCTTCGATTTCTGCCATCACAACACCTTTGTTTTTAGCAAGAAGTCTATCAAAATATTCTACAAAGTGTGTATCAAATTCTGTAGAAATAGTACTGATTCCAGCTTCTATTGATTCTCTTTCTTTTTTAGTTTTAGATTTAAGACTATTAATTTCTTTTTCTAATTCAGAAATTTCTGTAGTATAATTAGTAAGATTTGTTTCTATAGTTTCTATTTCTTGAGTGATATCACCCATTTTGGATTTATCATAATAAAACTGTGCTTCGATTACAGCTCTATCCTGAGAATATTTGTCCATATCTTTTTCCCAAGATTTGATCTGACGGGACATTTTTAGATTATCTCTATCTTTTTCCATGTTGTCAATCTGGGTAAGAATATGATCTAGTCTGATTTCTTCTTGAGTAATTTTTTCGGACAAAGAAGTACTAAATTCTGTCAATTTAGTTTTATTACTTTGAGCAAGATCAGAATCTTCTTTTAATTTTAAAAGTTTTTGTTCACTACCTTCGTAAGTTGCCACAATGATTTTTCTTTCTCTATAAAGCTCTTGCCAACGAATGATATTTTGAATACGAGATATACGATCCATGATAGCTCCTCCAATGTTTCAAAACATTTGATTTATTAATTATCATTATAGTTAATAATAACATAATTGTCAAGTCAAATTCACCTTACATAACATATTTTATTGACCATAAAGTATTTTTATAAAAACAGTGATTTATTTGTTTTTATTTTGATAAATAATGTATAATATATTATATATTATAATTAGAGGTTTTTATGTTAAAAGAATTAATTGCAGATAGGATTCAGTTTGTTGATAAGGCAAATAGCTGGGAAGAGGCAATACGCCTATCGTCAAGACCCTTGATTGATCAAGAATTTATCCAAGAATCCTATTTGGATGCTATGATAGATGGGGTCAACGAATTTGGACCTTATATGATCCTTGCTGATGGTGTGGCTATGCCTCATGCAAGACCAGAAGACGGAGCAATAAAAACAGGATTTAGTTTTTTAAAATTAAAAGAAGGTGTTCTCTTTCCCAATACAGAAATTCCCGTCACTCTCTTTTTTACTTTATCTGCCTCTGATGCTGATAGTCACATAGAAGCAATTATGAAATTAGCTAGTATTCTCGGCGATGATGATACGCTAGAGCAACTCACTCAGATCACGAATAAAGAAGAATTTTTAAAGATTATACATTAAAATTATCTCATGAGATTAAAAAAAAGCCCATCATTTAAGATGGGCTTTTTTCATTTTGCATTTGTTTGCCTGCATTGATTCTAAATATATGTAGAAAAAATTTACTACATACTAAATCTAAAAAAAGTGATAAATATACAAAAGTTATTTTTAACTTTTATTTATCTTCCTGCAATATGTCCATTTCCGAAAAAGAAACTACCCCTTTCAAAGGCAATTTTATTTTGAACAGATTCTAAACCAAAATCTTCTGTGCTTCCACCCCAAATAACTCCTCTATGACTAGATCTTGCTTTTCTTTGGACCATAAGAATTTGTTTCATTTGAGTTTCAGAATGAAATTTAACATCAAATTGAATTAAAGCATAATCAGAGTAACGACCTGGTGCATATGTTAATCTTTGTTCAGATAATTTTACTGTAGTCCAACCTTTTTGTAAAACTACTCCATTACGTACAATAGAAAAACATATATCTTTTCTATTGTTATAAAATGTATAATTAAAATAAGTTTTATGACCATTTTTTGTTTGAAAATGGAAATATTTTTTCTCATGACTGCCGATTAACCATTCCCAAACATAAGTGTTTTTTAATAAATGGTCAGAATCACGCCAATCTGTTCCTTCAGTATCATTCTCAGGTAAAACTGGTTTCATAATTGTACTTGCAATATGTCCTTCTCCGAAAAAGAAACTACCTCTGTCAAAAGCTGTTTTATTATAACTAGATTCTAAACCAAAATCTTCTGTGCTTCCACCCCAAATAACTCCTCTATGACTAGATCTTGCTTTTCTTTGGACCATAAGAATTTGTTTCATTTGAGTTTCAGAATGAAATTTAACATCAAATTGAATTAAAGCATAATCAGAGTAACGACCTGGTGCATATGTTAATCTTTGTTCAGATAATTTTACTGTAGTCCAACCTTGTTGCAGAGTTGTTCCATGACGTACAATAGAATAAAATACATCTTTTCTATCGTTAAAAAATGTATAATTAAAATAAGTTTTATTACCATCTTTTGTTTGAAAATGAAAATATTTTTTCCCATGACTACTAATTAACCATTCCCAAACATAAGTGTTTTTTAATAAATGTTTAGAATTACGCCAATCTGTTCCACTAACATTAGTTTCAACAAGCGTGTGTGTCCATGCTGATTCACGAGCCATTCTAGAGTTCATTTCACCATTAAAAATTGGTGCAGTTGAATCTAATACAGTTGATTCCGATACATTTAATTCCGATGTCTGTTGTGTTTCTTCCGATAAACTACAACTTATAGTGAAAAATAAAGAAAATAATAATACTAATACTTTCATTTATAACCTCCTGATATTTTATATATTAAATATAGTTTTAAATATATTTGATCTCATTATGTTTTTCCTATATAATCTCCCTATATAATATATTCTAATATTATATAGGGAAGGAGTTTTAAAGTCAATATTAATCTAAAATCTGATAAAAATAAATCTTACCACGCTGAATACACCAAAAAATATAATCATATCATCGATAAATATAAACTAGACTCTGCTTACGCTCCCTATACTTACGCTAGGTGCAAGCTATAGTAAGACAATAATCTCAATCACTTCGTTCTTTCGTTATTCTCTAAAATAAAACA
>CAMRBT010000191.1 GCA_947040475.1 uncultured Brevinema sp. | reverse complement strand
TTCATATTTATAAGTCACTATAGCATAAAGTTCAAAATAATGCAAAATATTTTTGTAAAACTATTGCATTTTTTCGAAAAAAAATGTATTATTTACTAGTCATATTATATATATTGGAGACATGAATGAAATTTACTGTAAACAAAGATGAATTCCTAAAAGCCTTAACGATATCGGATTCGATTATTTATCCAAGAACCCCATTAAGTATCTTATTAAATATTTATCTTGAAGTGCATAATGATGGACAAGTCATTATTCAAAGTTATAATGGTGATCATGGAGTTAAAGTAGAAGCTACTGCCAAAGTTGAAGAAGCTGGAAAAATAAGTTTACTCTCTAAAAAATTATTAGAAATTATTCGTAATATCCCTAATGACACTATTTGTGTAGAACAAAAACCAGGCGAATTAGAAGTGGTAATTCATCCTGAAGGCAAAAAATCACCTATTTTTCGTTTGAATGGTGTATCTGCCGAAACTTATCCTACTTTTAAAGAATTTAATTGGGATAGTTATATCAAACTCAATCAAAGCACACTTAGAGAATTAATTTCCTCTACAGAATTTGCTGTATCAACAGATCAATCTCAAATTGCATTTACAGGCACATTTATCACAGAAAGTTCTGAAGGCATTTTGTCTTTTGTTACCACAGATGGTAAAAGACTTGCAGTCATCTCAAAAGCTATAGAAGAAAAAGAAGGCGAAGTTGTAACAGATATTATTGTTCCACAAAGAATTCTAAAAACTATTAGTGATTCTTTAGGACAAGGTGAAGTTTTGTTTGCCGTGCATAATGGTCAGGCTTACTTCAAAGTAAATAATACTTATGTATTTACTAATCTCGTAGAAGGCAAATTTCCTAATTATAGAGATGTTATTCCAGCACAAAGTACTTCAACATTGACAGTAGATGCCAGTGCATTAATCGCTTGTTTACAACAAGTTGCTATTATGTCCGATAATGAATCTGGTCGTGTAAAATTAGATGTCGAAGGTGATAACTTAGTAATCACAGGGGTTACTGTTCATGGTAATAGTAATGCTTCCGTAGAAATTAGCGAAATGATAGAAGGACAAAATGTCGCATCAATTGCGGTAAACCACAAAGCATTAACAGACTTTTTACGAAATATTCAAGGTAAAAATGTACTTATATCAATCAACTCTGCAGGCAGTCCTATTTTATTAAAACCTGCTGGCGAAAGTGATTATGAATATATTACCATGCCGATGAAAAATAATTAATAAAACTTAATTAAGGAAACAAAAATGGATAGTGATAGTAGTAGGTGCAATAAAGAAGACTTTGTTGCACTATTAGAAGGTTTTGAAGCAGAAGATGTTTTAACACCGATTTCAATGACTCAATTAATCAATATAGAAGATAGCTATGAAGAAATCATAGAGATCATTTCTAATTCATCTCATCATTGTTACCCCGTTTATAACGATGGGATAGACGATATTTTGGGCATCCTCTATATTCGAGATCTATTAATAAACAAATCAGAACCTTTTGATTTGCATTCTCTCTTACATTACCCCATCTTTATATCAGAGAACAAAAATTTGCTAGAAATACTAAAAGAATTCAAACAAAAAGAAACAAGCTTTGCTATTGTTGTTGATGAACACGGTGCTATCCGTGGTACTGTCACCAGTGAAGATATTCTTGATAGTTTTTGTGAAAGTAGTGCCTCTGATGCATCTTTACAAGATCTTGTCAAAATGAAAGGAAATGATTATCTTATAAATGCACGTTTTCCTTTAGATGAATTTAATAAAAAATTTGATCAAGAGTTAATTGGTGAAGATTGTGATAGTTTTGGTGGATTTGTCATTGAACAATTTACCTATGTGCCTGAATTGGGAGAAGTATTGACCATAGATGATATGGTGATTACCGTTTCACAAACTGAAGGGGCAAAACTTCAAGAACTAACTGTTAGTTTTAACACAAAATAGGAGCAATTATGAAAATTTTATTTATCAATGATGATGGATATGACGCTATAGGCATTCAAACACTATACAAAGCTTTTGTCAATCATTATGATTCTTATATGTGTGCCCCTCTTACTCATAAAAGTGCTTTTAGCCATGCTATTAATTATTATGATCACCTAGAATTAAGACCTCTTTCTGATGGTATCAAAGGATTTGCACTCGATGGGACTCCAGCTGATTGTGCGAGAGCATCATTACAAGGATTATTCAAAGAAAAATTTGATCTTGTTTTATCAGGTATCAATTATGGGGTGAACGCAGCTCAGGATATTTTTTATTCTGGTACTGTTGCAGCTGCTAGAGAAGCTACCTTTCATGGGGTAATGGCTATAGCTACTTCTCTTCATCTTCAAGATTCAGCAGGACATGTAGTCACTGATGATATTCAAGAAAAATTTACTTATGCCGCTAAAATAACCAAAAGAATAGTTGATGCTTTACCAAAAGAATTACTTCAATACAAAGAATCTCTTATCAATATTAATTTTCCAGCTACAATGCCTGCTAAAGGGATAAAGCTTACTACTGTTGGATTACATGAGTACAAAACAGAGTTAGAACATTCTTCTAAAGACAATAAAGACTATGTTAAAATCAATACTGTTGATAAAAATGTGGGTACAGGACCTGGGACTGATGTGTATCATTTGAACGAAGGATATATTGTTATTTCTGCTCTTCATAAGGGTATTACTTATGATGAGATTTTACAGAACAAACTTTCTTTTGTAGAAAAAATATCAATAGATCTTTAATCTTATAAAAACAATCTTATCAAAAAAGAGACTCTTAAGAGTCTCTTTTTTGGATTAATAATAGATTTAAATTTATAGTTGAGGATTTTGAGGGTCAAAAATAATATCTTTTCTTTCTTGTAATTCTTTGATAGAAGATACGCCTAATAAAGTCATTTGCGTATGAATTTGTCCTTTGATCGTGTTGAGATAGGCAGTGACAGCTTCGTGTCCTCCACCAACAGCATGAATAGCTACAGGTCTGCCTATTAGTACAGCATCTGCTCCCAAAATAATAGCTTTGATAATATCGGATCCAGATCTAATAGCACCATCAACTAGTATAATTGCTTTATCGCCAACAGCTTTTTTGATATGAGGGAGTACATCTATAGGTAAAGGAAAAGAATCACTAATACGCCCCCCATGAG
>CAMRBT010000190.1 GCA_947040475.1 uncultured Brevinema sp. | reverse complement strand
AAGATGTTTATTTGTCTATTTAATATTTTATTATTAACTTATAAATATATTAGAAAAAGGAGCATTATATGCCACAAGAAAAAAAACAAGAAGCGCAAAATCTCAACCAAGAGATAGAGCAAGGTTCTGAAATTTTAGAACAAGGTGCTGAGCTATTAGAAAAAGGAGTAGAACAATTGAATTCTGTGATTGAAACAATCGTAGAAAGTGTTCAACAAAACCAACAAGAAGAACTTCAATTAGCTCCTGAAGCAGCACAAGCACAAAATAACATGGAGGTAAATCAAGAACAACAACAAGAGCAACAAAACCAACAACAACAAGCTCAACAAGAAAATCAACAAGAGCAACAAAATCAACAACAACAAGAAAATCAACAAAACCAACAATAATTTATAAGATTGTATAAACATATTGTTAATCAAAAAAAAGATTCCTAATATTAATTAGGAATCTTTTTTTGTTATAAATTTATTTATAAAGAATGCTTTTTGATTAGATCAAAGGAACGCTGAAGATCGAGTTCTTCTTCTTTTGTCATATCGATTTCGATTATTCCTTCCATACCGTTTTGACCGATAACAGCAGGAACACTAGCTACAAATCCTTTTTGACCATATTCACCATCTAAATAGGTAGAAACTGGAATTACAGATTTTTCATCACGGAAAATACATCTAATAATCCTAGCAGCTGCTGCCCCAATACCATAAGCAGTGTTTCCTTTTCTTTCAATAATTTCCCAAGCCATATCTACAACTTTTGATTTTATTTGATCGAGAGATAATTGTGCATATTTTTCAGGGTTTTGTTCTCTCATTTTTAAAAATGATTTACCACCGACACGAACACTACTCCAAATTAACGCTTGAGAATTTCCGTGTTCACCCATGGTAAAGCCATAGACAGAACGAATATCAATACTTCCACTAATCTCAGCAATAACTTGTCTTAAGCGACCTGTATCAAGGAGAGTCCCTGTACCAATAACCCTATGAGGAGGGAATCCACTTTCTTGTAATGCCTCGTAAGTAATTATATCTACAGGATTTGATTGAATGATAAAAATACCATTAAATCCATTATCTACGGATTCTCTAACAATAGAGCGAACAATACTTGCATTTTGTTTGAGCTCTGCAATACGATCCCCACCTTCTGGGGGAGCAGCACTTGCACCAATACAAATAATATCCACCTCTTTAAGGTCTGCATAAGTACCAACACGTACTTTTGATTGAGAGGTGAAAAATGCAATAGCATTTGCCATATCCCAAGCTTGACCTTCAGCTTTTTTGTGATTGCGATCTATTAGTAACAACTCATCGGTAATCCCTTGATTAAGGATAGTTACGGCAGTGCCTAATCCAACATTACCTAATCCAATAATGGCAACTCTTCTAGAAATTTTGTTCATATTACTCTCTTTAATTTTATTATAGATAAAATCCATACTTAATTATAGCATAATAAATCATATATACCAAATTAATATTTAAAAAAATATCAGCTATTAATAGTGCAAACACTAATTTTTTTTTTTGAAATTCCGATATTTAAAATAGTATTATTTTTTTAAGGAGATATTATATATGGTACTATTATTTTTTTTAACATTTATAATGACTTCTTCGTTATACACACAATCTACTTTTGATACCAATAATAATAACATCGAAATATCTTTTATTAAACAAAACTACCAAGGCGACGAGTCTATTGGTATAGAATTTTCTATTGAAAATATAGGAACTCAGGAAAGCTCTTTTGTACTCTCTGATGTTTTAGATCAATCTATTAATTTTGAACTAAAGACTTCAAGAAATGAAGTTATAGAGATCAATCATGATACTGATGCTCGATTGACAGGTGCTTTTTCGAAT
This sequence comes from uncultured Brevinema sp., assembly GCA_947040475.1. Lineage (GTDB taxonomy): Bacteria > Spirochaetota > Brevinematia > Brevinematales > Brevinemataceae > Brevinema_A. The sequence goes on along the minus strand of CAMRBT010000190.1, from coordinate 1,325 downwards.
CCAGCATTATATAGATATATTAATCTTATGCCAGGAGAATCTTTTTCTAGGGTTTTTAATCTTAGAGATTTGTATAATATCACTACTTACGAAACATTTTATGTCAAAGGGATCTTTTTTCCAGACCCTGATGATAGATCTGTTTTTATAAATTCTGATAACACCTCTTTTTCACATACTCCACCTCCTTTAGTTCAACAAAAAATATCAGAGGATTTAATAAAAAGAACTCAAGAATTGGATAAGTTAGCAACTTTATTACCTAACGAAATAGTTCAAAGTTTTTTTGAAGCACAATTTGTAAAGGATTGGGGGAAATTTTTATTACATGTTGACGCAGAGCGGTTAATTTCTATTTTTTATAATTACTCAATCCAATATAATAATTCTACAGATGGTACTTTTAGATTAGAATTATTAGAAAAATTTAAAAGGTTTTTTACGTCACATTGGAATATTCCTCTTGTTAGTTATAATATTAACGAAACTGTTATTAAAGGACAAGAAGCTACGGTTACGGTAGATGCGATGGAAAGTATTCGTTTTACTAATAGAAAAATCAGATATGTATTTACTCTTTATAGAAATTCAGCTGGAAAATGGCTCATTTCTAGTTATACTGTTTTATCATTAAATTAAATAATAAATAAAAAAAGCCCCTTATATTGAGGGGCTTTTTTAGATTAATAACAAGTCTTGTTAATATAATCATTTAAAAATCATTTTCTGTAGAGACCAAATGATCCTCTTCTATAGAATCGTAGTTGGTAATAAGATCTTGCAATGTTCTGGTAAAAAGAGCAGCACACTTGACACGAGCAGGGTAATTCGCAATATTTTGGAAGACTAGGAGCTTACTTAGTTTTTTATTTTCCTCAGCAGTGAAAGTATTATTTTCATCAAAAGTAATCAATCTGATGAATAAGCTTAATATCTCTTCTGCTTCTTGAATAGTTTTTCCAATGAGTAATTGACTCATCAGAGAACAAGATGCTCTAAAAATAGAACAACCATCACTATCGTGCTTGATATCGACAATGATATTATCTTGAATATCCAAAGATAATAAAAGTTTATCACCACAAGAAGGGTTGATTCCCAGTCCTTTTTTAGAAGTGGGAGTATCTAATACACCTGCATTTCTGGGACTTTTGCTATGTTCAAGAATAAGCTCTTGATATAAATTAGCTAAATTTTCTAACATTAAAAAACTCCAATAGAGATTTAGTCGCTTTTTCAAAACGCTCCCATTCTTCAGGGCTATTATAAATACTTGTAGAAACTCTGGTTACAGATGACACACCCATTCTTTTCCAGGTAGGTTG
>CAMRBT010000189.1 GCA_947040475.1 uncultured Brevinema sp. | reverse complement strand
GTTATTTGTTTCATTTTTTATTTCCTCTTTGTTCTCTTTAGAAAATCATACCTATACTAAATGCCCAAGTAAATCCATGATCAACATGAAATTCCCCTTCACTTGGAATCTGATTTAACATATCCACTAAAACTTCTGAAGCATCTAAACTAGCTACATAACCAATATGAAGTCCAAAAGTTATACCAGTATATTTATGAACATTATAAATTGCTTTAAATTCTAGTTCTCCACCTATAATAATAGGATTGCGTGAAATTTGAATAAGTTCTTTGAAACTACTAAGTTCAGCGGTAAGACCACCATTTACAAGCATAGACCAACCTAAGCCAGTTTCTTTGCTTCTCATATCAAAGACATATTGTGATCCTCCGAATAAGAATCCCCAACGAAGTCCTCCATAAGTATAAGGGTTTACGCCACCTAAAGGACTAGAAATTCTAAGACCTACTAAAGGAGTGTATTGAGATTTGCCTTTTCTTGCTCTTGTGTAGAATTCGAATACTGTGGTGTAAACACCTACATGTTCAGATATTCCACCCATACGATTATTAGCCAATCCCCCGAATCTAAAGGACATTCCTAAAGAGTGTGGGTTGTATCGAATAGTAGTATCTGCTTCTCTTGCTTCTTTCTCAGCTTTCTCAGCTGCTTTTTCTGCTTTTTTCGCTGCTACTTTCTCAGCTTTTTCTGCTTTGTTTGCTGCTGCTTTTTCTGCTTTTTCTGCGTCTTTTTTTGTTTTCTCAGCTGCTTTTTCTGCTTTTTCAACTTCTTTTGCTGCTGCTTTTTCTGCTTTATCAGCAGCTTTTGCTTTCTCTGTTTGTTCTATTTGTTCTATTTTTTGTGCTTCTGTCTGCTCTTGAGCGTATACTCCAATATGAGTAAAGATCAGTAAAAATAAGATCATTTTTTTCATTAATTTAACCTCCATAATTAGTTAAGTGTCTAAAATATAACACCAAAGTTCAAATTCCATGTAAATCCATTATTATGAATCACTTGATAACTACCATCTGGTTTTTGAACTTCTGATATATCTAAACTAAACATATAACCCATATTCAATCCAAAAGTAACCCCAACATGTTTATGAACATTATAAATCACTTTAAAATCTACTTCTCCACCAATCAAACCAGGGTATTTTAAAGATTTCATTTCTTCTATAGTAGGAAAATCTAAGATAAATCCACCATTAGCTAACATAGACCAACCTAAGCCAGTTTCTTTACTTCTCATATCAAAAAGATATTGAGATCCGCCAAAGATAACTCCCCAACGGAATCCTCCGTAGAGTCCATCATTTGGAGAAAAAGCTGTAGAAAGTCTAATTCCTATCATAGGGGTATATTGACTATGCCCTTTTCTTTTTTCAGTGAAAAATTCAAACACTGTAGTATAATTACCATAATGCAAATATTCAGAGTATCCCTCTACCTCTACGATCCCACCAGTTGGTGCTCCACCCATAGTATTTTTAGTTTCTGCAAAGCCACCAAGACGTTGAGAAATAGCAATACTGTGAGTTCTGTAGCCTTTTTTAGCTTTAACAGGTTTTTCCTGTATAGGTGTTTCTTGAGCATAAATGAACCCCACACTCATCACCATAATAAATAGCAATCGCTTCATTATTTGCGACCCTCCTAGTAATATATAGTAAATTAAATACATAATAAAAATTTTAAATAGCTTACATTAATTAAAACATTGTATAATATATGTTACTTATTGTCAATAAATTAACAAGTTTGTTTTTTTCTTATTAAATTTTAATTCTCTTAAACAAAACTCACTTAGGTAGTGGTGTTATCCCAGTAAAAAGCCCCAGAACAAACTGGGGCTTTTTATCATTTTATAAAAAATCTTTGAAAAAATCTTTTTTAATATCTATTATTCGATAATAGGAACAGAACCACTATAAACAGAAGGTACATTAGCTTTTATTTCTTCAAGGATAAAATTAGCTGAATCTAGCATTCCCACATCTCCATAATGTAAATTATCGTGATCAATTAAATTAGGATATCCATGATCACTGCCATCGTACATAGTTTTATCTATCTCTTGATCTAGGAAATAGAGTTTTTTGACTCCTTTTTTTATAGCTTGGCTATAAGCTGTTTTTAAAAGAGCACTCTCTCTACTATAATAATATTTCTTCGGGTTTATATCTGTATCTGAGTTTGGAACTTTAGATACATCTGTTGTTAGTTTAGCTTTGTCATTTCTTTTTATTAATTGACTCATAACTATGATAGGAGTATTCGGATGAGCTTTTCTATAATTAACAATCATATAAACTGCTCTTTTAATGATCTCATCATTTTTCATATTAGCAGGAGCACCATTACCATTAGCACTGTCAGATGTATAAGAACTAGATGTTAAGTTCCAAGCTGGATTCATAATAAAAATCTCTGATTCAATATTTGTTAAGAAATCTGTCATTTTGTATTCCATCATAGAACTACCTGCAAGACCCAAGTTGATGACTTCTCTTTTAGTGTTTATCATGACACGAGACCACATTGCTAATCCAGGTCTCAATCCATTAGCACCATCACCTTGATCTATACTAGTACCGTAGGCTAGGATAGGTTTTTGTGCACTTTCGTTATAAGGGTTGAATGAATAAGATTTTGCACCATCTTCAAAGGTGAAATCCAAATCATTAAAGCCATTATAGGTAGGTAATAAGAACATAAATTCTTTAGAATTACCTAATGTCGCTCCTGTATTCACAGTAACGGCACCTTTTTGTGTTGCGACATTTTTTAAAACAGTTTCTTTAAAAGTTGTTTGTCCTGAATTTACTTCATACACATCTACCCCTGAACCATCTCGTCCCCCAGTAGCAGGTTTGAAATAATCATAATCAATAACTATTGTAGGAGAATCTGTTTTTATTGCTATATACAGACCTGCGGTAGATTTTCTTTGATCTCTATCCTTTGCTCTTGAAGGATAACTACCTGTATAAGGTTGTGGGAATATAAAACTAGTACCCAAATCCCAAATAGAATACAAACCTTTTGTAGTATCATCGTTATTCGCATGAATAGTGAGAGGTATTCTATATCCAGGGGTAGGATATTCATATCCACCTTTTAGATACTTTGCATCAATAGCAAAATATTTTTGTGCATCAGTTCCCGTTTTTAAGCCTGTATGAGCTTTTGTTTGATCCCCTTTTTTGGTATCATATTTATACTGTCT
>CAMRBT010000188.1 GCA_947040475.1 uncultured Brevinema sp. | reverse complement strand
ATCTTATTAGATGAATATTGGAGTGAATGTGGTGAAGCTCCACAATGGCGTTTGGACAAAAAGATAGGCTCAAAAATCAAATAAAAGGTAATTATGTAATGAAAAAAACAATGCCCCAGCTTTTAGTAAGGGTACTGTTTTTTTAAAGAATACAGAATTACTAGCGTTCATAGCTTGCACCCTTGGGGTTATTTTCTAGACTCTGCTTGCGCTGAGTAAGAAACCAATCTTACTGGCGTTCGTAGCTTGCACCCGTTGGGTTGTTTTCTAAAAACTCAAAAATGAACGATAATTTTATAAGCTCTCTTGACTTAATACGAATAAAAATGTATAATAATTATAATAAAAATATTACTTAAATCGTACAAAACAAAACAGTACCCCTAACTTTTTAGTAAGGGTACTGTTTTTAGTTATTCAAGGAGTTTCTATGTCAGAAACATTTTTAAGTGCCGATACCCCAGAAGGTAAAACATTAGTGAATAGAGTTTTATACATTTCTATACTAATAAATATTTTTTTGGTGATTGCTACGATAGGTGTAGGTTTAAACACTAGAATTCAATCATTGATTTTAGATGGGGTACATTCTTTTAGTGACCTTTTTTCTGATGTATTGTTATTATTGGCGTTTCCTTTTATTTACAAAAAAAAAGATGACTCACATCATTTTGGGCATACTCGTTATGAAGATGTCCTCAGTCTTGTAATAGGAATAATGATTATTATCTCGGCAGTACCCTTCATCATCTACTCTATAAAAGCTCTCTTTTTTCAACAAGTAAGCACTTTAGATAATAGCATTTGGGCGTGGATTATCACAATATTGACTATCATTTTAAAAGAAATGTTGTACCATATAACGAACCGTATTGGTAAAAAAACAAATAGCCCTATGTTGATTGCGAATAGTATTCATCATCGTAGTGATGTGTTTTCATCAATATTAGTTTTAGGGGTATTATTGGGGATAAATATAGGCTTTCCTATAATAGATAGTATTGTTTCTATCTGTATGGGCTTGTACTTGTGTGTTGCTGGAATTAAAATTTCATTAGAGGCAATCCATATTCTGAGTGATAGAGCTCCAGAAAAAGAATCTAAATTGGTTTCAGATATTCTCCATAAAGTACCAGATATTTTTTCCTTACATAATCTTCGACTGAGACAAAGTGGTCCTTTTTTGATAGGGGAAGTACATATAGAATTGGATTATCGACTAACAATAGTAGAAGCTCATGATATTATTAAAGAGGCTCAAGTCTTGCTACGATCTACATTACCACAATTAAGAGAATTTACGATACACGTTGATCCTTATTATGATTAGTTTTAAATTATTAGTAAATTTTGTATATTAAGGAATAAAAATGGAAAGTGGATTTTCACTTGTTTTCTCATGGTTTATGGCTATCATAACGTATATTTCTCATAACAAGGTTTTATTTATTATACTTGTGGCATTTTTGCATATTTTTTATTATTTTCAATTGTATAAAAGGACAAAGCTGTCTAAAGTGTTATTAATTTGTGATATTGGTTCTAAGCTTATGATGTTTATTATGGATAAAGGAATTGCCTCTTATGGAGATCTGTCACATTATATTCTTTTATTACTCAGTATTGCTCTTTATTTTACAGAAGGTTTAGTAGCTAAGATAATATTAGGTATGTTGAGTAGTTTTATTTTTGTTTCATTAGTGATGTTATATATAAAATATTAGCAAGGGAGATAGGAATTATATGAGAATGTTTGTGTATGTTTGTTTGGGTATAATGCTATTTCAATTTTCTTTTCTTTCTTTGACGGAGCTTTTTTCAGATTCTGGGAATTTTATGCATAGTGGGGAAGCTGTTTTGTTGGCATTAATTTTGCCCATACCTTTTATAAGTTTCTGCTTAAGTGTTCTTTTTGATATTATTTATAAAGTGCAACCCTTTCGTTTCAGTAGGCTCATAGTTATTTATCTTATCATGATATTTTTAGTTACTATACTAATTGCTGTAGGGGCGATTGGTACAGTATTTTTTTCTGAAAGTTTGAGTAGGTATATACCAAGTAATATCCTTTGGAATTATTGGATGCAGTTGTTTTTCTTTTTTATATCTATGATAGTAATTCCTGTTATTATTGGTGGTATTTATAAACTAATAAAACCACGAGTATTCAACGCAGACTTATTAAAGTTTTTTGTTGGATATATAATAATAATGGTACCAGTTTCTATGATGTATATTAAATTTTTTAAATAGGATTATTAGTTGTTTTATCTTTGTCTTTATCTTTATCTTTATATTCTATTATAAAGAAGAAACTAAATAAATCTTTGATAAAACAAATTAGAGAGTTAATTAAAAACAAGAAAATAAATAGGGAAATTTATAATGAAAAAAATAGGATTATTAATAATAATATTAGGGGGATTAAATCCCTTATATGCAGGTATATTTGAGGCTGCTGAAACTGGAGACTTAAAAGCTGTACAAGAATATGTAGTAAATGGCACTAATATCAATATTAAAAATAAACAAGGTAGCACGGCTTTGATGTTTGCTTCGGAGAATGGACATCTAAAAATGGTTAAATACTTAGTTGAAAATGGAGCTAGAATTAATGCTAAAACTAAAAATAGTATGTCAACAGCCTTAATGGATGCTTCTTTCTATGGACATTTTAAAGTTGTGGAATACTTAGTAGCAAACGGCGCTAATATTAATCTCAAAGATATTGAAGGTAGTACAGCTTTAATGCTTGCATCAGCTTGTGGACATTTGAAAGTTGTAAAATACTTAATCAAAAATGGTAGCGAAGCACCCTTTACGGGAGCTAATGTCAATGATGTAGACCTTTATGATAAAACGGCTCTAGATCTTGCTATAGAAGAAGGACATCTGAAGATAGTAAAACTATTTTTGGGGAAAGAAACTGATCTCAGCAAGATAAATAAATCGCTATCTGTAGCTTCTTATAATGGACACTTAAAAATAGTACAATATTTAGTTAAAAAAGGGGCTGATCTTAATACCAGAGATGAGCAGGGGAGAACACCTTTAATGTGGGCTGCAAGAAATGCTCATCTAGAAGTGGTAGAATACTTAGTCAAAAAAGGAGCTGACATTGACACTAAAACGGACGGTGAGTATCCTTTTACCGCTTTGATGTTTGCTTCAGATTATGGACATACAGCAATTGTTGAATATTTAGAGAGTCTTAAA
>CAMRBT010000187.1 GCA_947040475.1 uncultured Brevinema sp. | reverse complement strand
GTGATGAAATAACAATAGTTACTGCTGATGGTATCACTGGTAACCAAACTTCCGTACATAGTTCATTCGATTTCGTGCTTAAAACTCCTGAGGAAATAGAGCAAGAGAAAATATTTTTAGCTAAAGTCTTAACAAAAGCTATATTTCTATATTCTACCTTACAAGGCACATTTGATACAACTGGTAAAGTTTATGAAAAATCCAATAGGAATAAATACGCTCTAGTCAGCATTACTGATAAAAACACTGGTATATATAAAAATTCTAGTGATGATGAAATAACAATAGTTACTGCTGATGGTATAACAGGCACACAAACTTCCGCACATAGTACATTTACTTTCACACTTAAAACTCCCAAAGAAATTGAAGATGAGAAAACATTTTTAGCTAAAGTCTTAACCAAAACTATATTTCAAAATTTTATCTTACAGGGTGTATTTAATACTGATGGTAAAGGTTATGAAGATTTCAAAGGGGATGTATACTTTTTAGACAAAGCTACTGATAAAGATACTGGCATTTATAAGAACACTAGCAATGGCGATAAAATAACAATAGCTACTGCTGATGGTATAACAGGCACACAAACTTCCGCCCATAGTACATTTGATTTCGTACTTAAAACTCCCGAAGAGATTGAAGAGGAGAAAACATTTTTAGCTAAAGTCTTAACCAAAACTATATCTCAAAATTCCATCTTACAGGGTACATTTGATGTAGTTGGTAAAGTTTATAAAAGCTCCGATGGCAATAAATATACTCTAAACAACGTTAGTGATAAAGATACTGGTGTATATAAAAATTCTAGTGGTGATAAAATAACAATAACTACTACAGATGGTATAACAGGTACACAAACTTCAGCACATAGCACATTTGATTTCGTGTTTAAAACTCCTTATGATGTATTTATACTTCAAGTTTCAGGGAAAATATTAGAAGTTGCCAGTAAAAAGTTAGCTCCAATTAATGATGAGGGAGACTTTCAGATTTCAGGTTCTTTGTATAAAATAGACGGTATATATTATCTAACAGAGATAATAGTAGAACCAAGGATCACTATTTACAGAGTTGAAGATGGTGGGAACATATATTATATAGGCTTTCGAATAGAATCTGATGGGTGGGTTTACATCACACTTCGTCAGGATTCACTAGAAAAAGCTGAAATGATTCCTGAAGAAGACTACAAACACGCTGGAATTCTAAAAGATAAAACTCCATAACATCTTAATCTAAATCATTAAAAGTATCTCCTATACTTACAACTATAATCTCAACGAAGTTCGTTAATAATTTGATAAGTGTTTTTCATAAAAAAAGCTAGATGTAAAAATCTAGCTTTTTACTGTTTATTTGTTAAAATTTAATATCAAATAGTTCTAAACTCCTTTAGATATCCTTATATTCTTTTCTTATTGTATATTTTATATTCAAAACTGTTTGGATATAAATAAGCCTCTATTCATTTGTTTTATTAGTGTATATCTTATTATTTTATAATATAGAAAGCCACCAAAAACAAACAATATACAATTAATTTTCTATTTTCCTCTATAATTTGGATCTATTTTAATAAATAAATAAATAATATTTAAATATTCTAAGTTCTATGAGTCAAGTAACATGGTAGCGTAAAAAAATATGTATCAAGACCCTTCCTTGAATAGAGTGCAATAATACGTTATTATATAGTATAAGAGGAGCTTTTTATGATAGATACACATTTACAGCATCGTACCAAAAGTGTACTAAAAAGTGGCATACACTTATTACTTAAAATGGGTGCTACACCCAATCAAGTCACCATATTAGGTTTGATTTTAGGATTGGGAGCAGCTATTGCTATTGTTATGAACAATACGATCTTAGCTTTAATATTATTACTTTCCTCGGGATTGTGTGATATTTTAGACGGTATTCTTGCACGAGAGCAAGGTGGTGGAACTTCTTTAGGTACATTGATGGATATTACTTTTGATAGAGTTGTCGAAGTAAGTATTATTCTTGCCTTAGGATTTGCCTATCCACATGCAGTCTTCACGATGATGTTATTATTGGCATCTATTGTTGTTTGTATATCTACTTTTTTAGTAGTAGGTATTATTGTCAATAAAGAAAGTCATAAATCATTTTTTTATTCCCCTGGTCTTATGGAAAGAACAGAAGCGTTTATTTTATTTATTTTATTAATCATTTTCCCTCAGTGGATTGTGCTTATTGGAACTATTGGAGCAATATTAATTTTTGCAACAGGCGTTCAACGCTTTATATTAACAGTAAAACATTTGAGTTAAGGAGAATTGTATGTCAGTAGAAGTAACAAAATATGATGTCATCGTCATTGGTGGCGGAGCAGGTGGATTAACCTGTGCAATTGGAGCTATTAAATTAAATAAAAAAGTGTTACTTATAGAACGCCGTAAAATGGGTGGCGAATGTACTTGGAGTGGCTGTGTGCCGTCAAAAGCTTTTATCCAATATAGTAAAGAAAATTCTTCAAACAAAGATGATATTTTCCAAAAAGTAAGAGATGTTTCTGAAAAAATTTATCTTCATGAAACTCCTGAATTACTAGAATCTTATGGTATTGATGTAGTTATAGGTGAGGCTCAATTTGAAGATACTCATCATATTAAAGTAGATAACAAAATTTTTTCAGGTAAAAAAATTGTTATTAGTACAGGTACTAGCCCTTTTGTTCCTGAGATCAAAGGACTAAACGAATCTAACATGCTTACCAATGATAACTTTTTTAAACAAGATAGATTACCAAAATCTGTTGTTTTTGTTGGTGCTGGAGTTATCTCTATGGAATTAGCAATTCCTCTAGCTCGTTTAGGAGTTAAAGTTTCTATTTTAGAAAGAGCTCCTGAAGTATTAGCTTTCGCTGAAGAATTTGTACGTAATTCTATTAAAGGAACTCTGAAAAAATATAATATTGATCTTATCACAGGTATAACTGTTGAAGAAATTGTCCCTAACAATGCAGAACACTCTATTGTTTTCCTCAAAGACGGTCAACAACAAAGTATCTCTGCAGAGAAAATATTTATTGCATCTGGTCGAGTACCAAACATTGAAGAACTAAATTTAGAAAAAATTGGAGTTAAACACACCAAATTTGGAATCATTGTTGATGACTATCTTCGTACTTCTCAACCACACATCTATGCTTTAGGTGATTGTGTAGGTCCTTTCCGTTTTTCACATGTTGCTGGTA
>CAMRBT010000186.1 GCA_947040475.1 uncultured Brevinema sp. | reverse complement strand
AGATATAGACCTTCTTATCATAACAATGATGCAGCGACAGCAATTGGCACTACTATGGCTGTTGCTGGTATTATAGGAATGATAGCCGCTAGTGCTGCCGAAGAAGCTCAACATCAAGCTGAGATTGAGCAAATTGCAACACAAGAAAAAATACAAAAAGAAGTTAATACTATTATTAGTAATCTTGTGAGTACAGATACCGATTATCTTGCCGAAGAAACAGATCTTCACAACAATTTAGCAAGTTCTGTAGATAAAAACATCAAACAAATTGACGCTATTGTTAGTAAAGATGTTGCTATTTTAAGCAATCAAATCCAACAAAAACAAGATGAACATAATACATTGACTAACAAAATCACAAAGACTATTGATACCTTAAAAAATGATTCTTTCAAAATTAGAGAACAAAATATTACAAAAATGAGCGATCCCAACATGAGTACGCGAGAAATCAAAGAATTAAAAGCTCTCAACAAAGAATATCAAAAATTAAATACTAAAAAAGAAAAAGAATTAAAAGCAGAATTAAAAGCTCTCAACAAAGATTTTGATAAAGAATTTCCTAATTATCAAGAAGAAATCTTAGGACAAATCGACTTATTAAATGACAACAAACATTCCAGAATACTTGCCGAAGTAGAAAATGCCGAAAAAAGAAGTTATGATCTTTTTCAAAAATATACTGCTCTATATATTAACAAACTATCTGCATATTAGGAGCAATTTATATGACTTACCCTTTCGCTGCTTTATTGACTATTGTTCTTTCTTCTACTTTCTCCCCTGGTCCTAATAATATTATGTGTATGACTTTAGGACAAAAATATGGATTCAAAAAAACCTTAAAATATATTGCTGGAGCATTATTAGGTTATTTATGCTTACTTATTTTATTAGCCTTACTCAATGCCGTACTTTACAAATATATCCCAGCTATAAAATATGTTATGGGTGTTTTAGGTGCTCTATACCTAAGTTATATGGCATGGAAAATATATCATAGTTCATCCAGCTCAAAATCCAAATCAAGCAATTTTATAGATGAAGATAAACTGTTTATTACAGGAATGTATCTTCAATTCATCAATCCCAAAGCTGTATTATTTGGTATTACTATTTTATCAACTTTTGCCTTTCCTTATTTTCAAGATTTTCAGCGTATAGGATTATTAATTATATCTTTAGTGTTTTTCACAGCTCTCTCTCTTTGTACATGGGCTAGTTTTGGATCTTTATTAAATAATTTTGTTAAAAACAATGAAAAAGTATTCAATATAGTAATGGCTTTAATACTTCTTTATTGTGCTTATGTGATCTTAGATCCCATATCTCTAATAAAAGTATTCAGCTAAAATCCCACTTATACAAATACAAGAGGTTTACATGACTTATCCTTTGCTTGCTTTTTTAACGATAACGCTCTCTTCTGCATTTGCTCCTGGTCCTAGTTGTATCATGAGTATGGCAATAGGACAAAAATATGGATTCAAAAAAAGTTTGTTATTTGTTTTTGGGGCTACTTTAGGTCATCTCACTCTTTTATTTATTTTAGCGTACCTCAACAATCTGCTTTTTACCTTTATCCCTTCTATTCAAAATATCATGCGTGTCATAGGAACACTCTATCTTATGTATCTAGCATGGGTAGTATTTAAAAGCCCTAGTATGGATACAGAATCTCCTCAAGAAGATCCCACCATAAACAAAAAAATGTTTATTAGTGCCTATTTTCTTCAGTTCATCAATCCCAAAGCTATTTTATTCACTATTACTATTTTTTCTACTTATGGATTTCCTTATTTTGATGATATGTTACCCATATTATTAATGATATTCGTGATGAATTTTTCTATGTTTTCTTCTCTTCTTACTTGGTCTGCTTTTGGGTCTTTACTTCATCATTTTATCCTAAAGCACCAAAAAGCTTTTAATACTGTTATGGCTTTACTTTTATTCTATTGTGCCTTCTCTGTTTCTGGGATTTTTCCAATAATCCAAAATCTATTAGCATCATAATTTTATAACAAATTGCCAAAAAGAAAGACCCCTATAATATAGGGGTCTTAATTGATTATATAAATAAATATATATTATAAGCTAACACGAATGAAAGCATTAATTTTGGCAGTTCCAAGTAATTCAGAAACTTTTTTACTTTCATCAAAAACAAAAGGTTGTTCCAAAAGAATACTTTCAGCATAGAATTTATTCATCATTCCTTCAACAATTTTAGGAATAACAGCAGCTGGTTTCCCAGATTCTTGTGCTTTTACTGTGTAAACTTCTAATTCTCTGTCAATAATATCTTGAGGAATATCAGCTTTTACCAATCCTAATGGATTCATAGAAGCAATTTGCATAGCAACATTTTTCATGATTTCTTCAGAAGGATTTCCTTCAAAATCAATAGCTACAACAATTTTATTCATATGTATATAATTATAGATTGTTCCTTTAGCTTCTAGAACTTTCCATTCAGAAAGAACTACATTCTCACCTAATTTTGCGATAGCAGCTTTACGCTCTTCGTCAATATCAGCTGATAATTCTGCTCCAGGAGCAAGATTAGCCGCAAGAATCATCGTAGCAGCTTCAGTAGCATATTGTTGGAACACATCTGTTTTAGCAACAAAATCTGTTTCACAATTAACACGAAGACCTAGGTATTTGTTACCAGCTTGAGCAAAAGCAACAGCACCTTCTTTGACTTCGTTTTCAGCTCTTTTACTTGCTTTTGCGAGTCCTTTTTGGCGAAGAATTTTAACAGCATCATCAATATTCCCACTTGTTTCTTCAAGTGTTCTTTTGACGTCCATCAATCCAGCACCAGTCATTTCTTTAACTTTTTTGATATCTTCCATAGTTACAGCCATTAGATTCTCCTTATTTTTCATACCCTTGAGCAAGCTCATCAACAGAATCATCTAAAGTTGTTGGGGAAGTGATAGTTTGTTCGACAGTGTCGCTAACTACTTCTTCTTCAACAACAAAATCAGCTTTTGCATGTGAACCAGCACCTTCAATAATAGCATCAGCCATAATAGAAGTTAATAATTCGACGGAACGAATCGCGTCATCATTACCAGGAACGATATAATCAAGAAAATCTGGATCAATATTAGTATCAGCAATACCAAATACTTTAATACCTAATTTTTTAGCTTCAAGAACAGCATTGATTTCTCTTTTTACATCCACAACCCATAGAGCTTGTGGAATTTTTTTCATATCAC
>CAMRBT010000185.1 GCA_947040475.1 uncultured Brevinema sp. | reverse complement strand
TATTATTTGCAAGCCAATCATTAAAATCATTTTCTTTAAACTTATCCCAGCCTTCAGGAATAGGGAATATTTCTTTTTGATTCCATTTTTCACTCATAATAACAACTCCATTATAAACTCTACAATCTATTTATTTTTCTAAAGCATTTTTAATTCGATTTAATCCTTCTGTCAAAAGAGATCTAGGGCAAGCCATATTCAAGCGGAAGAATTCTGCTCCTTCCTCACCAAACCAGCATCCGTGATCTACTCCTAATTTTGCTTTAACTTCAAAAAATTCTTCAGATTCTTTTACTGTCCAATTCATAGATTTTGTACTTATCCATGTTAAATAAGTTCCCTCTAAAGGATAGACTTTGAATTGTGGAATATGTTCGGCAACAAACTCGCAAAGATATTTGTAATTTCCTTCTAGGTATGCCAACATCTCTTCATACCACTCATCACTCTCTAAATATGCACCTTTTGTTGCTTCCATTCCTACAACATTAGCTCCGCCAACACCTAGTTTGGCGAGTCTAGATTGATATTTTTCTCTTATTTCAGGATTAGGAATAACAATCAAAGAACAGTGCAGACCTGCTAAATTAAAAGTTTTACTAGGTGCGGTACAGGTGATTGAATTCATCGCAAATTCTTTAGATATATTAGCAAATACAGTATGTTTATTGTTAAATAAGATAAGATCATTATGAATTTCATCGGCAACTACTAACACAGAATGTTTGAGACAAATCTCTCCCATTTTTGTTAATTCTTCTTTTGTCCACACTCTTCCTACTGGATTATGAGGGCTACACATAATAAACAATTTAACTTTGTTATCTATTATTTTTTGTTCCATATCCACAAAATCAATTTGGTATCCATTCCCCGTATCAACAAGTGGATTGATCACTAAATTTCTATCATTATTAACAATACTTCTTTTAAAGGGATAGTATACAGGGGGTTGAATCAAAACAGACTCTCCCTCTTTTGTAAACTCATGAATAATCAAATTTATTGCTGCCACAACACCAGCTGTAAAGACAATCCATTCTGTTTTAAGATCCCATTCATGCGTTTTTAAATTCCATCTTTTAACAGCATCAAAAAAACTATCATCAAGGTAAGCATACCCAAAGATCCCATCATCTACAACTTTTTGAATGCGTGCACGAACTCCATTCGAAGATGGCAAGTCCATATCTGCTACCCACATAGGAAAGACATCTTTATTCCCATTAAAGGTTTTACACAAACAATCTGGATGACATTTTACACATGGTACTTTGGATCTATCAGTAACTTTATCAAAATTATATTTCACAAAAGAACTCCTACATAAATAAAATTTAATTAAGATATATTATATATCATTATTTTATTAAATCAAGTATTATTTGATTTAATAAAACAACTCTTAGCTTTTATAATAAAGGATTCTTGATTAATTCAAGGGAAACAGGTATAATGATCTATATTAAAGAATAAGGAGTGACTTATGGATTTTTCTTCAGAAGACCAAGATATATTAAATTCATACAAAAGAACAATTTCAGACTTAGCAAAATTATTTGGTCCTAATTGTGAATTTGTTCTTCATTCTTTAGAGAATATAGAAGAATGTGTTATTGCCATCGAAAATGGACATATTTCAGGAAGAAGTGTTGGTGCACCTATTACTAATACAGCTCTAGAATTGATGCACAAAAGTAATAATGATGAACCTATTTTTCCTTATACAAGTATTGGATTTAATAATCTCCCTCTCAAAAGTATTACAACACCTATCTATAATCAAAAAAAATTAATAGGCTTATTATGTGTTAATATTAATCTGAACATGAAAGTTACTGAGCTTCTTTCTATGTTTCAAACTCCTACTCATACAAACACTGATACTAATCAAGAATTTTTTAGCACTTCTGTAGAAGACATGATGACAGATATTTTACAAAAAGTAGAAACAGACATCCTTCAAGATTCCTCTATCCCTTACCAAGACAAAAATAAATCTATTATTTTTACCCTAGATGGAAAAGGATTTTTTAGATTGCGTGGTAGTGTAGAGATATTAGCAGAACATCTCAAAATATCCCCCCATACTATTTATGCGAATCTCCGAAAAAAATAAGCTTATTATTACTAAAGATATAAAGAGCATAAAAAATTATCAAATATTTAGAGAATATTTTAAATAATTAGAAAATAAATAGGGGCTGATATAATGAAAAATATAGGATTGTTATTAGTATTGTTCAGTATCATAGCTTGTGTAGATAAAGAAAGTGAAACAAAAGAAGTTAAAATGGCTGGAATACTTGAGGCAGCAAAGATAGGCAACTTAGTAGGTGTGCAAACCTGTATAGAAAAAGGTGTAGATGTTAATGCTACTAGTTATGGTATTACATCGTTGATGTTAGCCTCCAGTGGGAGATATTTAAAAGTAGTGCAATATTTAGTAGAGAATGATGCTGATGTTAATCTTGAAGATGGTCGTGGGTATACCGCGTTGATACTAGCTTCACAAAATGGGTATTTGGATATTGTACAATATCTTATAGAAAATGGTGCTGATATTGATGTGTCGGGTAATGATTTTGACTATACTGCTTTGATACATGCCTCAAGAGAGGGACATTTGGATATTGTAAAATATCTTATAGCAAAGGGTGCTAATATTAATTTTAGGAATGATCATGGTGTAACGGCTTTGATGGTTGCAAAGGATGAAATAGCAGAATATCTTATAGCAAATGGTGCTAAAAAATTTGACCCTAAACTAGATAGACAATTATTATCAACAATACACGACGGTGATTTAGAAAAAATAAAAGAGCTGGTAGAGAGTGGAGCTGACGTTAATGCTAAAACTGAATATGCTAAAACAGCCTTGATGAGTGCTTCCTATAATGGATATT
This sequence comes from uncultured Brevinema sp., assembly GCA_947040475.1. Taxonomy (GTDB): domain Bacteria; phylum Spirochaetota; class Brevinematia; order Brevinematales; family Brevinemataceae; genus Brevinema_A. Next base: position 371 of record CAMRBT010000185.1, on the reverse strand, counting down.
TAGAAATTGTTAAGCATTTAGTAGAAAACGGTGCTGACGTTAATACTATAGATGAACAAAGTAAAACAGCCTATGTACTGGCTATAGAAAATGGACATACAGAGATAGCAAAATATCTTTTAGCAAACGGTGCAGAAGAAATATCAGTAGGTGAATATAACTATGAATATGGGTATGATGAAGAATCTGAGCCATCTTTTATAGAATATGCTAGAGAAGGTAATCTTGAAAAGGTAAAAGAATGCCTAGCAAATGGAGTTGATGTCAATACTCGTGAAGAAGATAAAACAGCTTTGATGAGGGCTTCAGAAAACGGACATTTAGATGTAGTAAAATATTTAGTTGAAAATGGTGCAGACATCCATTTACAA
>CAMRBT010000184.1 GCA_947040475.1 uncultured Brevinema sp. | reverse complement strand
ACAAATTCAGTAGCTTTTGGTATATTTTTCACAATAATGCCTCTTTAAAAGTTGAAAGTGTGTTTATTTTTAGATAAGAATAAACAATTCTCTTTAATATTATAGTATTATTTTAGTATTTGTCAATATTTATTAGTATATTTAATCAAATAATAAATAAATCTGTTGTTTTTTATAAAAAAGCTTGAATTATATTAAATTTTCTGATATACTGAGTATATCCTTAGTAGGGAATATATTAGGAGGAATAAAATTATGAAATTAATCAAATTTTTATTTTTAGTAATACTATTTAATGGTGCCTCAAACATACACGCAGATCTAGGCATGCATAATTTTCAAATTAATGTTGGTGGGGGCTATCTCTCTAGTGAAGTTCCTTACAGTACGTACCGTTCGGATCTAGGATTTTCTGTGGATGTTCCTAACTTCAATTTTGGTGGTCCTGTTTTTAAAGCTGAAATAGCTTATCTTTTGCATGGAGTTCACTCTAGTGGAGTGGTCAATGGCTTAGATATTCGTGCTAACTTCATGATGTCATGGAGAAAAGGAGAAGTGCTACGCAATCCTACAGGCGAAATTACCCAAGCAGGACAGTCTTTAGGTGGTGGCTTTCAAGTTGCTTATACTTTAGGAGCTCAACTAAAAAATGGAAGTCGATTGATGTTTGATATTATAGGATTTGGAATATCATCACATAGATATGATGTAACAAGAACCATAGACTATGCTGATGATAGAAATAGTAAAACTAAAAATTTAGGGATTACTTCTTCCATTGCTTCAGAATACATCTTACCTGGTGTACATTATATATCTAAAAGTGGTTTGACCATCGGTGTTAGAAATATCATACAAATCCCTTTATATAACGACAATGCGTATGAAACTAATGATAGAATGTATCATAGTTCATATAACATTATGCCATACAGTGATTTTATCACAAGTGCCTATGTTGGCTTTACCTTTGGCAAATAAATATTAGGAAGTATTATTATGAAATTATATTATTTAATGATTGTAAGTATATTGTTCAGCTCTTGTTCTACTATTGAGATTACAGATGAAGACGGAGACGGAGTAAGTGACGGCAACAGATTTATTACCAAAGTATATGATGCTAGAGAAAAGCTAGATTTTCATTATTTTTTAAGAACTTTGATTTCTGATTCATCTGATTCTTATTCTGAAACATATTGGTTTGCTGGTGGATCTCCTCTTGAAGCGGAACCTGGTTTTTTTCAGAATCAAAAACGAATAAAAAAAGGTGATGCCATTTATCAATGGGAAGAATCTTCTGATAATAAAAACTCTTCTGTTTATGAAGTATTAGATGCTTCAGGTGTAGGGACAGGTACTTTTGTGGTGATGGTAATAGAAGCTCTTCCTATTTTTGATGAGAATCCAGCTGTGCTATTAATATCTGCAGGAACACCTTTTACTACTATAGACGAGGCTCGTGCTTATGGTGTCGCTAATGAAATCCCAAAACTCACTATTACTATTCCTTTTCTTGATTTGGTATTTGATCCAGATACTTTAGTCATAGAAGACGACAACATGGCGGAACATTTAGCATCAATAGTTGGTGATCCTAATGCGACACCACCTGTCCTAGCTAAGTATACTGTTTTAGAAATCTTTGGTAGTAAATCCTATACAGACAAAAAAAACTTATTGAAATCTTTTGCTTATGATGTTTTATTACCCGATCCTTTACCTTAATTAAAAAAAACAATCAAAAATCCCCTGCATTATATGTGGGGGATTTTACTTTTTAAAGAAACTGTTGTAATTCATTGTAAGGTATTATATAATTAAGCTTATCTTGGAGGCTATTATGACTCAAATTAAAAGAGAACAATGTGTGGAAAATTACGATGAGGCATTAACTGCCCATCTTAATAAAGTTGATTATATAGAATTATGTGATAATCTTGCCGTAGGTGGGACAACTCCTTCTTATGGTGTTTTAAAACAATGTAAAAAAATGATTGCTACACCAATTACTGTACTTATTAGAGCTAGGGGTGGCGATTTTATTTATACAGACGAAGAGATAGAGATCATGAGCGATGATATTCAAATATGTAGTCAACTAAAATACGAGAGTATTAGAGTAGGGGCGATAACAAAAGATCACACCCTTGATGAAAAGGCGATGACACTATGGAAAGAAAAAGCCGAATCAATGGCGGTGAGCTGTCATATGGCTTTTGATATGCTTGATAATTATGAATATGCGATAGATCAACTTGTAGCGTGGGGTTTTGACGCTATCCTTACTAAGGGACACCCCACCCAAAAAGCCCCCAAAAATATGGAAAGTCTAAAAAGATTAGTCGCCTATGCAGGGGATAGAATTTGTATTATTCCTGGTGCTGGTATCACTAAAGAAAACTATCAATATATTTCCGAACAAACAGGAGCATACAGAATACACGGCACAAAAATAATCTAATATATGCATATGACGCACATGCGTGTGGCGGACATTATATTCTAAAAAATTTATAATAATAAAGCATCCTCCGATTTTGAAGGGTGTTTTTTTTATAATTTAAATAGCTTTAATAGGATGAGGACTGAGGAAGATTCGTTTTTCATTGATTTTAAAAAGATCATCGAAATCATAGGAATCATAAAGTAAAGTGAGATGATCTTCAATGAGTATCCCAACATAATAGATATCCCTATCGAAGTATAATTGATAAATCCCATGATTGGGAGAAAAGCTTTGATTGAAGGGTACAGCCCAAATTCTGGGGAAGTTTAAAGTTCTGCCATCTTTAGAAAAATGAGCGATGAGTTTAGCTTTTTTATTCATGACATCGTCAAAATAATAAATTCTCTGTCCTTTTACTTTTTGTAAAAACTCTTGATTTTGTTTACTCAGAAATTGTAAAAATTCGAGTTCTTTATTTTGCATAATACACCTCAATTCTGCTATGAGGGTGTATATTTTAAATGTAACAAAGCTCATAGCAAGTCTGTTGTGCAAAACATTTCTAAAAAACAATAGTCTTTGATATTTCTATCTAGTGTCTACATCCCCGAAAAATTCACAAACTGCCATGAGCAATTATAGTAAATCTACGGGAATGTAGAAAAAAAGACAATAAATATAAATATTTATATGTAATTAATACACATATAAATATTACTTTTAGTAATAAAAAAGAATTATCAACAGATAATCCTAACTTTATATAAAAGTAACGGATAAAAATAAAAAGACTTTTTATCATCTTTTAGAAATGTTTTGCACTATTATTATAACT
>CAMRBT010000183.1 GCA_947040475.1 uncultured Brevinema sp. | reverse complement strand
AGAAAATCTATAAAATACACAAAAACACCCTCCAAATTTGAAGGGTGTTTTATTTTTTATAAAGAATATACCTATTCAATTTTAGGTAAAGCCTCTAAGAATCCTTTTTGAGAAACAAATTGACTTGTGAGTATATTAGCTTTAGTGAGTACGTATGCTATATCTGAATTTTTAGAATAGTAATAGATAAATAAAGCATGAAACACATCGCCAGCACCATTAGTATCAAGAGCATTTACAGAAATTGCTGGTATATTGTTTAGAATCTTATTATTATTAGTACTCCAAGCAATTCCCTGAGCACCTTTGGTAATGATAATGGATAAAAATGATAATTCTGAGTATAAAAATTCTACAATTTCTTGCTCAGTTTTAGCATATTTGCCTAATAATTCATTAATAAAATCTTCTGAACAAATCAAAATATCTTTATCCTTGATAAGAGATTTATTATTTATATAATGCTCTTCTCTTTCCCAATCCCATACAATAGGAATATTAGGGAGAGATTTTCTACCTTGTTTTGTGTATTCGGGAAATCGTCCATCAGAGTATATGAGTGTCGCTTCTTTATTAAAATTCGGCTGAGGCACTGTATTAATATTTTTGTAATTTAAGATAGTTCTGCTATCTTTAGTCGTATTATTAATAATCATGCTCACAGGTGTTGCTATCAAAGAAGAACAAAGATCAGGTAATACTTGAATACCTGATCCTGTTAATTCGTCATAAATAAGTTTCCCAAATTGATCATCACCTATAGCGCCAATAAATTGTACAGGCATCTGATAATAATTCAATACTTTGGCAACATTAATTCCGTTGCCCCCTGTATTGAATCTCAATCCTTGTGCCTGATTTTTTTTATTTTCTTCTATAGGCTTATTGATATCAAAAATAATATCAAATACTGCTATTCCTATACAAACGATCATTGCTCTTCATCAAAATTAATTGTTGGATTTTTGTGTTTGCCAAGAGATGGAATAATAACAGCCAATAGCATAATACCCAATATTCCATAAGCTCCATAAGCTCCTAAATATCTAATCGCATTACCTATGACCAAGCCCAAAACTGCAAAGTCAAAATCTCCAAAAGTGGTGTTTTCAAATCCTAGATTACCTAAGACTCCGATTAATAGAGCTGGTAAAACAGTAATAGCAATCCCTTGTATGAATGCACCAGCCATTGCTCCTCTGCGTCCACCAGTAGCATTACCGTAAATCCCTGAGGTTGCACCACAGAAAAAATGAGGAACCATACCAGGAATAATAAAAATACCTAAAGTTGCTCCGACTATGCCCATTCCGACAATACCACCGATTAAACTACTGATAAATCCAATGACTACCGCTGTTGGAGCATATGGGAAAAACACAGCACAATCAACCGCTGGAATAGCGTTTGGAATTAGTTTGTTTGAAATTCCTTTGAAAGCAGGTAATAATTCAGCTAAGATCATTCTAACACCACTATAAACTACAGTAACACCAACGGCAAATGTAAAGGCAGAAATTATTGCATAGACAATAAAATTTTGCCCGTTTGAAAGAGTTGTTTCTACATAAGTTTGTCCCGCTGCAACTGCTGCAATCAGATAAAAAATGAGCATTATTAGTGCTGTTGAAATTGTTGTATCACGAAGAAAGGACAATGATTCTGGCACTTGTGCGTTTTCTGTACTATCTTCAGGAGTACCTACTAAAGATCCTATCCATGCAGATAAATAATAACCTAAACTACCAAAATGCCCCATCGCAATTCCGTCACCATCTGTTACTTTACTGGTATATTTTTGTCCTATAGCAGGAGAAATGGCACTCCATAGACCCAAGATACTAGCACCAACAAATACTAAAGGAATACCTTGCATATTACCAGCAGATAAAACTGCAGATAGCAATGCTGCCATAAAGAAACTATGGTGTCCTGTTAAAAAAATATATTTAAATCTTGTAAAATAAGCTACTAACATGTTAACAATATATCCAAAAAATAGAATATAAAGAGTTTCCATTCCTAACATTTTTTGAGCGATCGATACAATCGCTTCGTTATTTGGAGCGACACCTTTAATATTAAAGCCGACTTCTATCATTTGTCCTAAAGGAGTAAGATTAGCTACGATAATTCCAGCACCCGCATTCAACATTAAAAAACCAAGTACAGGTTTTAGGAATCCCATAAATATTTCATGAGGTTTTTTGTTTAATGCGATGTATCCTATCATCGCTATAAAGCCTACTAAAAAAGCTGGCTCTCTTAAAATATCATTAATAATGACTTTTGATATAGATGCAAACATTTTACTCTCCTAATTCTTTGAGGATCTCTAAAATATCCTCTCTAATTTTTCTTTCGTTGACATAACTTCTAATAGCTACTGTTCTTTTACAATTAGTTAATTGAGGGATAATCTCTTTTACGGTAATGGCAAGATCAATATCACCAGAATTTGCCGAATTTACATCAGCCGAATTCACACTAGCATTGATATTTTCTTCGTTACAGATTTTTTGGACTATATCTTTTGCCATCAGGCTACTTCCAATTCCATTGCCACAAACTGTGAGGATTTTTAACATATAATGCTCCTTTTTTATATTATAATAAATTTTATTTTAAATAATTTTATTTGATAATAGTATTAATTACTTGCCCATATTTTCTAAATTATACCACATAATTATAAAAAGTCAATGTAAAATTTCTTAGAATAGAATCCTATTATATTCTATATTAAACAGGTATTTAGTATTGATTTACTACTCTTGAACGATATTATAAAAATAAGCTAAAGATCCTTAATAGACCCTTAGCTTGTTTTTATGATTTTAATATTAAAATATTTCTATGATAATAAAAATGTTTATTTTGTGAAAATTCCAAAAGGCTTACCCATAGGAATGAATTCTTTTTTAAACTGAGTGTTTAATACCGTACCCGCTGCACCATAAAAGGATACAAGTGATATTAGCAATTCAGAAATTCCCGCTAATTGATGAGTCGCTTCTGTTGCAATTCCAAAAGTTGTCAGTGCTAATCCTATAAATAAAAAATCTATAAGCACAAAGATAATAAATAAAACTTTATTTGTTTCCATAGATGCTACCGTCATAAATAAGGTAAAAATAAGATACCCCACAAATGCTACACCTAGTTGATTTGTATCTGCATTTTGAGCCATTTCTACGCCGAAAACACCGTGTTGTATCATCCATGTTGTTCCCATAGCAAACCAAAAAAAGCCATATCCACAAAATGCTGTTGCCCCAAAAGTATTATTT
>CAMRBT010000182.1 GCA_947040475.1 uncultured Brevinema sp. | reverse complement strand
CTAGCAAAGCAGGTTAAGAATAGCGAACGCTAGAGAGACTATTGTCTTACCTAGCGTAAAAAACACAAGTTTTTAAGCAGGATTCTTATTCTGTATTCCTGTATATATTCTTTTTACAGATTAGAATGCTAGTCCTAATGTTATTCCAATATTGAATATATTAATATCATTATCTAAATAAGCATAATCCTTATCCCATTGATCTCCAATAGCATAAAAATGTTCAAAAGATAAGCCAATTACAAAACCAACATATTTATGAAAATTATATTGTCCTCGTAAGAATAAGTCATATCCAATGTTATTACTTCTATTCTCAAAATCAATGTTTACTAATCCACCAGCACCCATCATCATAGACCATCCCAAAAATGTCTGTTCATGTCTATTATCATATATATATCCTGAAATTCCAAATCCTGCTTGTAATAGAGGGGGAGTCTCATTTATAGAAAAAACTCCTCCTATTCTACCATAAACAAAAGCTGAATAAAGATGAGGTTTTACACTAATATTACCATGTATTTCAAAATTGATATTAAAACTAGAACTAAGCGTTAATCCCGAATTATCTATCATATTAAATTGATAACTTCCTAAAAGAAAAAGTGGCACTAGTGATTTTTTATACATAATTTCTTCTTGTTTTTCTGTATTGTCCTGTGCCATTAATGGACTTGCTAACATTAGTAATACTAATATATATTTTTTCATTATTTAATCCCTCTTGATTTGTTTTATACTTTATATAGTATATATTTTTTTATTATTTTGTCAATTTCTTAATTAGTAGATTCTTGATATGTAAGGGACTTTGCTTAAAAGTTTTACTTTTCACGATACAAGTTAGAGTTAGTTGTAAGCATGCCTATATCTCTAAAAAAGCCCATAGAGTTTGTATTGCTTACATTTTAGGAAAGATCTAAATATTTCTATTTATAACTACTTCCGTAAAAATACACAAACTGCTATGAGCAATTAATATAAATCTATATGGAAGTAGTTATAAAAACAAATATCGAGACACACTTCTTGAATTTAAAATGAAAAGAGATTTTCTATACAGAAAACCCCTATCTTTATAAATGCAAGATAGAAATAAAACAGACCTATAAAAGATCCTAAAATGTAAGCATTGACAGTATAAGGTATAATACAATAATTGTCAATAGTAAATAGCACAAAAAACAAGCATACACTAATACTGTATGCTTGTTTTAAAATTATTTTATTTTATAATTATGATGATTACTTACAAGAAGAAGTCCCTGTTCTTTGATTGATAGCACCTTCTGCTTGGAGGATACTAATCATCTTTTTATTGTTTGCACGACAAGCAAAACTCAAGGCATTATGATTGAGCTGTTTACTCACAATACTGACATCAGCACCATTCTTGATTAAAAAATTCACTGCGTCTACTCTATCATTACCCACTGCTACCATGAGTCCAGTTTCTCCATCTCTTTCATCTTGAGCGTTTATATCGATATCATTTTTCATTTTAGGGTAAAGATATTCTATCGTTTTGATATCTCCGCCTAAAATAGCAGATTTGAATACATGTTGTACATCAGCTCTATCTGTAGCAAATAAGTTAGCATTTTTTTCTTCGATGAGATATTTAGTAATATCCAAATATCCTAAAAATGCTGACCATAAAAGAGCTGTTTGACCTAAGTTAGCAGTGTCTTTAGCTTCTATATTTTGTCCATTATTAACCATTTGTTTGATCTTAGCAAGATCGCCTTTTTTTACAGTATCAAACCACAAGGCATCAGGACCTTTGGAAGCTTTGTAGAACAGACGGTGTGATAGTCTTGTTGGACTAGCAAGGTTAGTCATTTGTTCGTAAGTAAATCTTGGGAAGTCCTTTGCGTTTTGCCCAAAGGTAGGCGATACTAATAACAGTAACAATAGTATTCTCATAAAAAATCTCCTTGACTAATCTAGTTTAAACTAATTAATCATATGGATTTATTATACGATATTTAGCACACCAATTCAAATAATATTTATACAGTCAGTTTAAGTTTTTTTATTTCAAATAATAAGAGGTAACAAAAACAAAAAAACACCCTCGCTAATTTCCTAGTGAGGGTGTTTGAGACTTTGTTATTTTTTGTCTTTTCTATGGTCAGTGATTTCAACTTCAGAGGAGTTACTAAAAGTACGTCTAGTTTCTACTAAGACATCATCTTCATAGATTTCTTCGATAGTTTCTTCGACGATTTCGTCATCATTGCTGTTGTCATCTAAATAGTTATTTGAATCGTTATTGGATTGAATATCTGTGTAGCGGTCTGAATACTGATCTGAGTTTTTACTGGAAGATCTTGTGCGTAAAAACATAAAGACCCCAAGTCCTAGTAATACAATTATCAGTAGGGATCCACCGCCACCGCCACCACCGAACATGTTTCCAAACATACTGCCTAAAAACATTCCTCCAAGTAATCCACCAAACATTCCTGAACGATTTCGTTGATTTTGATTCTGATTTTGATTCGGTCTTTGATTCTGTCTTTGTGGATTTGGAGCACGACGAGTAGTACGTCTCATTCTTCTGACGCTTCTTCTTCTGACTTCAAAGGTTTGTGGATAATTTTCGACAATAGGAGCTATAGCACTGTTGAAAATTTTTGTGATAAACTGTACTGGTGATGCGGTAACATTGCCAGTAGTTAGTAATAATAATAAAATGAGTGTTTTCATTGTTTCCTCTTTGTTTGGTTTATGCAAATAGTATAACTCTTATTAAAGGTATTGTCAATGGAGAGGAATAAGTAAAATCCCTCTTGCCAAAGGTATTCGTCTTATTTCAAAATCCCTCTTGTCAAAGGCATTCGCCTTATTTCAAAATTCCCATTGACAAAAATTTTAACATAAGTTATAATATATATGTTAAAACCTTAACAGATTAGAAATAGTCTGTTATATTCTATTTTTTTACTTTTAAAAAGATAGGGTTTCTTACGAGAAGTCCTTTTTTCTTTATTAAGGGTAAGATTGTTTTTGGATGTTTTCTTTTAGTGCTCACGCTGAGTACATTTATACTAATTGCCCATAGGGTATTGTATCTTTTCTCGGCGTGAGTACAAAATAGGAATATTTTAGACTTATATCTGTTAAGGTTTTAACAATACATGCCCTGTGGGTGTTTTTTAGAGATATAGGAATGAAATGACTAATAGCTCTTACTCAGCGTAGAAGCTTTAGCTTTGAGCAGAGTTTCTTTGAAATTAAATAATTAATTACATTTAATAATCAATCGTGATAGGTGGTATCTGTGAAATTGGGGCTTGAT
>CAMRBT010000181.1 GCA_947040475.1 uncultured Brevinema sp. | reverse complement strand
AGGTGTAGAATATGATCCTGCATTTGTTCCTTCTACCGAAGGTGTTGCAAAGGATTACCGTGCACTTGTAATGTATAAAAAAGATTTGATAGATGTTTGGGCTACTAAAGAAGATGTAAAATTTGAAGATGCTCATAAACTTCTTAGTTCATCTAAAGGTGACTGGATTAAAATTTCTAAAGATTTGATTACCAAAATAAGTGGTGTTGTTTACACTATGAAAGCCGATGGTAATCTCTATGATAGTGGAGATGCCCTTGCGTTTACTTATGTAGTTAATTATAAACCAACTCCAGTAACACGTACTCCTAATGATGAATTTGATAGATATAAAGCTATCTATAAAAAATCAGATAATGAATTTTTTGGTTTATCAGTAGAGGTATCAGCGGGATCAGTAACTTTATATACTACTGCCTATTATAGTGGAGGTTCTACATTTTGGACTTCTGCAGACTTAGTAAACTTTAGTATAGGTAATATTGTCCCTAAAACACCTGAAGAACTATTCGTTGAAAATATCTATGAAGAATTTGTCTTAGATGCTAACGAAATAGAATACTTTATGAATATTGACTCCATCACAGGAAAAGGTACTATTATTAATAATGTTACTAAAGATATAATCTATAATTTCGATTCTGTTAGACCGTCCTCAGGTAGTCCTGAAGACAAAATGATATATCAAGCTATTTATACATATGCAAATAACGCAAGCCAGTATATAGGAATACAATTAACTGTATCATCCGTTGGTGTAAAAGCCGTAGGTATGTATAAATTTAATGGTGGTGTTACTGGTCAGGAACCATGGGCTAGTGCTGATGCAGTTGAATTTGCTGGTATACATGCCACAGCTGCTGGTTGGGAAGTAGTCGGTGATATTCTTACTGCCAATGGTAACACTCATTACGAGACTTGTTTCCCATCTATCACTATAGATGATTCTGGAAATCTCTATGCTGCCTTTAGAAATCGTTCCGCTGGACAAAAAGTTGGTGTTATAAAATATACCCCAGGTGCTGAGCCTAATACAGGAACATGGGCTTCTTTAGGAGGACCATCAATTAGTACAGAAGGTACATCTATGACTGATATTGTTGTAGATAGTTCTGGAAATGTTTTCGCATCTTATTCTGCTACTAGTTATAGAACTGGTATTCTAAAATATGATTTTGGTGCTTCTGTTTGGAAAAACTTTGGTGAGAATGATACAGAATTCTTTAGCTATGGTAAGAGCAAAGGTTTTCTTGATCCTGCTATGCTTATCAATATAGAGGATGATGGAGAATATATTTATGCAGTAAGTCCCTTTAATAGAAAGATTGTCGTTAAAAAGCGTAAAACTGATGGAAGCGATACTTGGGCACTAGTCGGAACAGATCCTTTTAATGAAATAAGAGGTAAATGGTCAAGCTCTTCTCTAGTCATAGATCCTACAACAGGATATCCTGTAGTAGGTATAGGTGGACAATATAACGCGGTAGGTCAAAATCAGACTATTCGTATCGCAAAATTTGATGGTACCGAATGGATAGAGCTAGGGGATAGTACAGTAGGTGTTGCTGGAGCTGGTAAAGGAGCTTCAGGACATAATATGGCTATAAATAAGAGCGGAGAGATCTATGTTGCCTATACAGATGGTAACGTTCCTTACGGTGGCAAATACGCTCATTCTGTTAAAAAATGGGAAGATGGTGCATGGGTACTTGTAGGAGAAGCTGGATTTACCAAAAATAGAGGAGATTTTATAAAAATCTTATTCTATAGTGATGGTACTCCTGTGGTTACTATTGGTGGATCTGGAAATATTAAAACAGTGGTAAAAGGATACTATTATGATCGTATTAGTCGTTCATGGAAAAATTTAGGGGCTAAACAAGTTTCTGATAATACCCATGATTTTTATTCAGATAGTGTTATCGATACTAGAAACGATATGTTCTATACTATTTACTCAGCTTTAGACCCTTATGGTCAACTAACGGTTAAATCACGTGCTAGATAAAAATAAATAAAAAAAGGATTTAAAACAAAATAAAACACCCCCTGATTATAGGGGGTGTTTTTATATACTATTTATGGTATGAGTGCATAAACCTTAGATTACATCTATAATAAATAGGAGTGTTGTTTATAGTTAAATTGAAATTAAATGATATATTTACAACAACATACATCTCCTTTCACTATCTTACAAATACTCTATTGACAAAATATTATCCCTATGATATAATATAAGTGCTTACATTTTCATAGGTTTTAAAAACCTATCCTAGTTTCTATCTTCTATTTAAAAGATGGAGGTTTTCTGTGTAGAAAATCTTTTTTCATTTTAAATAGAAGAATTGTGCTTGAATATTTGTTTTATACCATACTCAAGGGTAAATTTATATAACGGCTCATAGTAGTTTGTATATTTTTCTTGAGTATGGTATAGATAGAAATATTTAGGCACACGCTATGAAAATGTAAGCAATACAAACTCTATGAGCTTTTTTGTATTGGTTATATCTTAGTCAAAACATAAACCTCATAATCATTTGTTATGAGGTTTTTTTATTTTTAAATCTATCTACAATTTTATGCTGATAACTATTTTTTTCAATTTCCTATCCAGCGATAAATTTCAGTTGATTTTAGTTAAATAGAAAATTTTATAAAGATTTTAATATATATATTTAGGAGGCTTACTATGAAAGCTATACAAGGAATTATGCTACTAACAATAATGTTAGCAGTATCCTGTTCAAATGAACCGGGAAAAGATGAGACTGTTCCACCAACAGCAGAACAGATTTTTGTTAATACTATTAACGGAAAATTTGTTTGGAATAGTGATGGTACAGAATTACCAGCCCTTACCAATGCTGATGGGAGTGGAACGCTAGGCTATGATTACAACTTTCATTCTTTAGTTGAAGGTAGTACCACCCAAGCTATTTATGAAGGATCATATGGCAATGCCTTTATAGGTGTAGAGCTTTTTAATGATAACACAGAAGCTGTTATGTACAAAAAAGATACCGTTGAAGAGTGGACTATTAGTACTGATGTGAACTTTGCTCCAGAACACAAACTTACTAGCTCTGCTAAAGGCGAATGGATCGCTAGTGCTAAGTCTAAAACTATCAGTATAGATTCAACAGAGTATACTATGAAAAATGATGGTCATCTTTATTTAGCAGATGTGCTTACTTTTACACATGTTTCTACGACTCAACCAGTAGCAAGAACACCTCATGATGGATTTCTTAGAGATAGATCTATCTATAAAAAAGCAGATGCTGAAGAATACTTAGGTTTGTTAGCAGATGATACAGAAC
>CAMRBT010000180.1 GCA_947040475.1 uncultured Brevinema sp. | reverse complement strand
GTTGGGGATGAGGTCGCTTATACTTGTCAAGAATTAAAAGTCCCTTATTGTCATTTTCAAGCAAAAGAAGAGATATGGTCTGTATTAGATAATGAATTAAAATCAGGTGATACTGTGCTTGTAAAAGCGTCTAATGGAATAGGATTGAATATCATCGTAGACTGCTTAGAAAGTATCTAACGAAGGACGATAGATTCTGTAGAGACTCCACCAGTATCAGAAATTATACTAAGATTTAAGCTTACGGTTTCAACAGGAACAGTAGGAGATAAGGTATCATAACGTATGTCTACACTCCCTGTAAAGGGACCATCATAAGTATGATTGCCTAAAGTTCCTGTTATTTTGACTTTTTGAAGAGGAGCACCAGTATTGTAATCAGTTATACTGATAAAGGAATCTCCCCAAGAACCAGTTGTAGGTTTAACAGTAAGGCTTGGTGAAAAGTGATAATCTGTGGTAAGCCTTTTTATGGTAAGAGTGAAATCTTTTTCAAAAGTAACACTATCGCTATTATCATAACTTATTTTAATATCATATTTTCCATGAGAGGTATTATAAGTCCCCCCGTTTTTTAGTTGAATATTTGTATATATATTATATTTTTTAGGAGAATCTTTAAGAGCTATAACTATTGGAGTCCCTGTAGGCAGAGAGATAGTAATATCACTAATTCCAAGAGGATCTTGTAAAAAAAGATCTAATTTTAGATTGTCTAGATGTAAGGTCTCTTCAGTAGAAGGTGAGATAAGAAAAATATTATCTTGGCTTTCATTTTCTTTGTCAAAAATATCGTCAATGAGATCTTTTGAATCTGAAAAGTTATATAAAGAACAAGATGATGCTAAAAATAATAATATAAAAGTATATTTGAACATAGAGCCTCTTTTATTTATGATATAGTCTGTATAAGATACAGCTAATAACTATTCGGTTTTTTTTAATGTATTCTTGATTAAATAAGTATACTATGGTATAATAATAAATACAAGTATTAAAGGAGAAATCAATGAAAAACATACTGCTTTTAATGTCAGTTTTTTTAATCATGTCTTGTGGATCTGATGAAACTGAAACGGGTGCAAAAAAATCTAAGGTGTTATCTAAGCTAAAAAACACTTATTGGGAAATGCCTGGTTATGCAGACGGAAATATCCGTATTATGAATGGTACAGCGACAGCTTCAATGAGTTCAAGCTCTTTTATCTCTAATGGCACTGTAGCTCTATTAGACGAAGATAAGAATTTCACGGTTTTTAATGTCTATACCCCAGGAAAAAATACAGTATTCGCATTGTCTGTTGAAACTAATGACACTATCAAGCTATCTATTATTACTGCTTCTAATTCGTTAGCAGGATATAAAGAAATGCATGATATTTTAGGCGTAAAAATGGTAAAAAAATAATAATATAATTAAAGCCTTAAAAGTCATAAGATTTTTAAGGCTTTATTTTTAGTCATTTTAGGAGTTTGTAATGAAAATACAATTTGTTTTAGGTTTTATTTTGTTTTTAGGGGCATGTACACCATCTATCCCTATGGATGACTCCTTACTAATGGGAGATAAATTGTTTAATACAGAATGGCAAAGCAAAGATACTAAGAATAAAAAAATATATTTTATGCCCAATGATATTAAATTTGATGTGGGGAGTTTATTAGGTACTACTAATATGTCTTACTCTATGGTAGATCAAGATCAAAATTATGTTCTTTATAGAATTGATGATGAATATTCACCAAGTTTAGTAGGAGTGGTACAAGTTGACGAAAAAACGATCAAGACCTTAGTATTACAAAATAATATAATAATAAAAACAACAACTTCCTCTTTAAAAAAGGAAGTTCTTGATCTTATTGATCAAAAAGGTAGTTTGTTTACTATCACAAAAAAAATCAAGAAAAAATAAAAATTAAATTTAAAAATATAAAGCCCTGAAATTATTTGAAATTTCAGGGCTTTTTTACTATACGGGTATTATACGAGATCTAAATCTTTGAATTGAGCAGGGATAACTTCTATTTTATCTGAAATTCTTACATTTAAAAATTGTTGTATAGCCATTAGTGTGCCACCAGATGCACTAGGACAACCATTACAAGCACCCATAAATTCAACGAATAACAATAGATTTTCTCCATCTTCTTTAAGATCGATCAATTCCATATCTCCGCCATCCATAACGAGCATAGGGCGGACATGTTTGTCTAACTCTGATTCTATAACTCTTAATTTTTGAACTAAGCTAAGCTCGTCAAAATTTACGTCTACTTTTTCCATGTAGTATCTCCTAAAATTTTATAATATTTGTAATAGTTATTACTGTTTTAATAATGTTGAAATTACTGTGATTAATGTAGTTACATCTTCTAAGTTAGTAAATCGTGATAAACTTACTCGAACTCCTTTATGAGAGTCTGTTTTTGAAGATGAGTCTATAGTTTTGGTGGTGCAGGCAGATCCTGTAGAAACACAAATGTTATTATTATTAAGATACCAAGCAAGATAATCGTGATCTATTTTTGGGATATTAAAAAAAGTAGTGTTTGGGATACGAGCTTGATCCTTACCATAAATGATCCCATCAGGAATCTGTGAAAGAAATCCTTCAAATTGATCTCTTAATTGTAGCATGTTTTTACTATGCAAGTCTAGTTTTTGGGTAGCTATTTTTAGAGCCTCGCCCATAGCAACGATACCAGCTACATTCAAAGTACCTGAACGAAAGCCACCCATTTGCTCACCACCGTGTAATAATGGATTTAGTGGAGAAGAATTTTTAATATATAATGCTCCGACGCCTTTGGGAGCATGGAATTTATGTCCTGAAAATGATAAATAATCCACATCAAGATCTTGAATATCAACAGGAATTTTACCTATAGCTTGAGTGGCATCGGTATGAATTAAGACATTATGCTCATGACATAATTTAGCGATTTCTTTAATGGGTTGAATAATCCCAGTCTCGCTATTTACCAATCCTATAGAAACCAACAATGTTTTTTCCGGATTAAAATGTTCTCTAAAACTTTCTAATGAGACACTATTATTAATAGCAGGTAAAGTAATAATCTCTATGCCAAACTCTTTCAAATAGGCTAAACTTTTTTGTACCGCAGAATGTTCTACAGACGAGGTGATAATTTGTGTTTTAGTATTATTTTTATTTTTGATAAAATCAGATAAAATGCTTCTATGTACGGTGTTAATACTTTCTGTCGCACTAGAGGTCATGATAAGCGTATCTTTTTCGGGGATATTGAGTGCTTCATAGAGTTGATCTGATGCCAAAGCTAAAGCCTCATGTGTTGCTAATCCGATACTGTGAGAAGAATTAGGATTACCAAATAGTTGTTCCAAATAAG
>CAMRBT010000179.1 GCA_947040475.1 uncultured Brevinema sp. | reverse complement strand
GTTTTGATTCCTCCCCCTGTAGACCCAGGAGAAGCACCTATATACATAAATAATAAAGACATAAGGCGAGAGGCTTCGTTGGTTTGAGAGAGATCAATAGTGTTAAACCCTGCAGTACGTAAATTCACAGAGGCAAAGAAAGAACGAAGAACTTGTTGTGGGGTGGTCATACCAAGTAAAGCATTGTTTTTTTCGAGGATAAAAAATCCTATAGCTCCTATGACAACAAGAACTAAGGATACACGGATGGCTATTATTGTTTGAAGGGATAAAGATTTAGTTTCTTTAGTAATGAATCTATTTTTAATATCCAACCAAATACCAAAACCAAGTCCTCCAATAATAATAGAAAGCATAATAGCTAAATTAATAGTAATATCATTGTCAAAACCCATTAAAGAATCTGTAAATAAGGCAAATCCAGCATTACAAAAAGAAGAAACAGCATGAAAAACAGAATAAAAGACGGCATCGCCTAAAGGCAAAACTTTATAAAATCGTGTAAATAAAACCAGTGCAATAGATAATTCTATAATAAGAGTAAAAACAATAGTGAATCCTAAATAATTAGTAAGAGTATTATCTCCAGAGGCACTGACACTATTCTTGGCAGAGATCTGACCAGTGAGTGATAATTTTCTTCCTAAGAGAGTAACCATCGTAGTGGTGATAGTCACCAAACCCAAAGATCCAATTTGAATAAGTCCCATAATGATTAGTTGACCAAAACGTGAAAAATAAGTTGCTGTATCGACGACAATGAGACCTGTTACACAAACAGCAGATACCGCCGTAAAAAAAGCATCAATCAAGGATAGTCTAGGAGAGAGAAGTGGAGTAGAAATAGGGAGCATTAATAAAACAGTACCAATAGCAATAACTAACAAAAATGATAAAGTAATCACAAGCCTAAAACTAATTTTGATTTTGGTAAAAATATCAAAGGAACGACGGAGATTTTGGTATAAATAAACGCCAAGAATAGCAATAGTAATAGCGTTGAATAAAGTTTGTAATTTGAGAGCATCGTTGATAATAAAAATACTAGTCTGAGAAATGTTAATAAAAAGAATCCAAAAACCTGCTAAAAATAAAGAAGTAATAATAGAAGCATCTTTGATTAAACGATGGCGAAAAATTTCTGTGATCATATGAATAAAGATAAAGATTAAACACAGATTGAGCCATATGGTAATATAGGGTATAGGAACTCTTAAAATACCTTGAGCAAGAAAAAAAATAGTGATTGATAAAACAGAAATACGAATAATAGATAAAACTTTTAGAATTGCTAAAAAAATATGCACAAAGATTCTCCACAAATAATATTGAATAGTATAACATAAATTTTAAAAATAATCATATATTTAATTTTCAACAAATATCATTTAAATTATTTTTAAGGAATAATTAAAAATAAATCTTGCAAATTATAGTAAAATGTACTATAATTACTATAAACCATTTGGAGGTATTTATGTCTGATACTTTTAACAAGATAAAAGAATTGATTGTTGATAAGCTCAACGTTAGTGCATCTGATGTCACAGAAACAGCATCATTTATAGAGGATTTGGGAGCAGATTCTTTAGATATTGTTGATTTCGTAATGGCCTTAGAAGAAGAGTTTGGAGTTGATATTCCAGACGAAGACGCACAAAAAATCAAAACAGTTAAAGATGCTGTAGATTTTATTGACAAAAATTGTTAAATAAAAATAAAAGTGGATCAATTTAGATCCACTTTTATTTTGTGAAATTTCCTATAAATAAGATTGCTTATTTATAAAAAAATTAATATATTTTAGTTGCATTAATTTTACTGAGATTGTATGATATAGGTATCATACAATCTTTTTTATACTGATAAAAATAATACAAATAAATGGAATATTATGAACACAAAAGAAACCCCAAAAAACATCTATATAATCAATAAAAATCAATCCCCAAGCCAAAATTACAAACAAATCACAGATGAATTTGGGATTTGGGAAAAAATACGCTACCAATATATAAAAATATTTGATAGTGCTAAACTGCAACAATTTTATTTTGATAGTGGAATAAAAAAATATAGCAAAGAAGTAAAACAGACACATCCAAAATGGTATCACGAAGATTCTAAAAAACTTGCGGCTGGATTTGCGATTGATTTGCATATATTATTAAAAAATATTTTTTTGATTCAACCGATTTTAGAAGCGACATTTGCTAGCATCGATAATAAAGAAGGATCTCAAAAAATTCCATGGCCTATAGAATTTGTATTTCATACTTTATTAACTAGGAGCACTATAGAATCTTACCCTTTTACTATTCAAAATCTTTCTAAAGGTATTGATGTTTCTCAAAATGTTAATATTTCTCGCAGAAATGCGGAAAAAATACAAACATATTTAAACGATGTTTCTATTATAAATGCTATAAATGTAGATGAAGAATATGCTGAATGGGTATCTTTGTATAAGGTTTATGATTCTTGTATTTTAGAATTCTTAAGACGCTTTTATGCTTATGTTTCTTTGGCATATGATGCAACGGATGAACTACCTTGGAATGCAGTTTCTATAGGTGCTGTGGGACATTACCTAGCAGAGTTATATGATGCACTAAATGGTGTTACGATGACGGATGATGGATTAACAATATTATTACTTTTACACGAATCTTTAGCGATATATGACAGTAAAAAATTCAATTTATCAAACAATGAAATAATGACTGCTTGGCAAAACATTAGTGCTACCATAAAAAAATTCCAAGAAGACGATGTTATTTTTAAATTAACGATAATAGCACATAATGATCCTATGGTTGGGCGAGAGTTGGATCATAAAACGTACGATCTTTTTGAACAATTCCAACAAGATATGCCTGAAAGAGTAAGTGGATTAACCCCTATCATAAACAATCAAGCAGTAAACAATCACATAAAAGGTCTCATCGAAAAAACAAATAAATATTTTATATCAAAGATAACGGAAATAGGTATTTACACATCAGAAAATGCTGATAAGGTAGAAACTCTTGGATTGAATCGCTTTAGATATGTTGTTTTATTTGCTACTCTTAAACTTTGGCTTCTTCAATTTGTAAATCCTTGGCTTTTGCCCTTTTTGAATTTTTTATTAATAGAAAATGTTTTAACCTTGGTACACAAAGATAAAGTAGATAAACTTTATAAAAAATTATTTGCCTTATCTAAAGATTTTGATAAATTTTGTGAACAAGTAGAACCTCAATTAATTGCCAATAAAAAAATGATGTTGTTTTTACAAGGTGCAAAGATCTCAGAAGGGGAAAAGCATTTAGTAAAAATTTTAGTTAATGATTTTAATGATAGAGCAGAACAAATCGTTAAAGAACTAAGACCTACATTGTTAGATTTGAAGATTTTAGTAGATCTAATATTAGCTGATTT